>CAILMA010000646.1 GCA_903835145.1 uncultured Bacteroidota bacterium | reverse complement strand
TAAAAACCGTCACGAAGTTTGCCCTTACCAAATCAAAAGTCTCGCGGAACTTATTGTTGGCCGTGGTCTCCACTTCTTCAATGGTGGAAAGGAGCGATTCTTTTGCGCTCACCAGGTCATTGCGTTGTTCGGCAATAAAGTCGTGACGCGCCTTCATTTCTGTATAGGCTTCTATCGCGGTTGGGTTCACCTCGCCAAGGTTATCCATGCGCTTTTTCATGCGCTCCGATTCGGCTGTCAGTTCTTCTATTGTAAGTGTGCCTGTGCGGGCATCGCCGAGTATATCATCCAGCTTCACTTTAAACTCTATCGAAAGCCGCTCGCTCATGCCTGCAACCTGCAGCTTCATGGTATTGAGCTTATCTTTTATGGATTGCAGCAGTATTTCAGTATGTTCCTTTTCTCTGCGTTTTTGGTTCAGGTTACTTTCCTGTCCGCCTATGCCATTGCGCATGGTATAGTAGTCGCGGTCTTTTTCATTCAGGGTTTTCTCGTCCATCTCCTTGCGTTTCAGCAGGTCAAACAGTTCATTGTCGCCCTTATGCAGCAATTGGCCGGTTTCCTCCAGTTGCGCATTTATTTGTTGTAGTTGGTCGTTGTTGTTGGTTATCTGCTTTTTGAGGTCATTCAGCTGGTTGTTGCGGAATTGCAGTTCCTGCTTAAGACTCTCAATTTTGCTGTACTGCCGGGTGCAGGCAATGTTCTGCTGGTTATATTCCGCTGTTACTTCATTGAAGGCCTTTTCCACAGTCCTGAAGTCAGTATCTGCGGCTTGTATGTTTTGCTGCAGTTGCTGCAACTCTGCGGTTATTTTTTCCAGGTCTTCCTTGGCTCCAAACACGCTGTCGTGGGTATCTTCCAGCTGCCCTTGCAGGTCTTCCAGCCTTCTTTCGCCACCCTGATTCAGGTGTTCAAAGTTTTCAATTTTATTTTTCAGGTTTACCAGCAGATTTTGTAACCTGTTTATTTCCTGTTTTGTTTGTTCTATAGCCCGGTCATTCAGCTCCCTGTTAAAGCCGGCTATCAGGGTTTGGGTGTCTGAAATAAACTGCTTGAGCTCAGTGGTGGATACTTTCAGGTTTTCTACTTCGCTCGCAAGGCGCTCCAGGTTCTTTGCACGACCTATCTTATTGCCTTCAAACAGGCCTACAGAGCCACCTCCAAGGGTGTACTTGCCGCGTATCATCTTCCCGCTCTTATCTACCAGTACGGCCCCTGTATCCAGCATGGTGCCGGCCATTGCTGTGCCGTTGTCTGATATATATACATGCCCCAGCAGGTGCCGTGCAAGTTCAGCATATTGCTCATCCACCGTTACTACACTTAGTGCGGGTACTGCATTTGCAGGCGCCTCGGTGGTTACAGGTTTGTAGCTGTTGAAGTGTTCTAAAATAAAAAAGTTGGCCTTGCCTTTCTTGTTGTTGTCCAGCAGCGATACTGCCCTTGCAGCCTCACTTGTATTAGCTACAAGGTAATAGTTCAGGTAGTTATCTAGTACGTTTTCCAGTGCCGTCCTGTATTCATTTTGCACCACAAACACATCGCTAAGCAATGGGGCAGTATTGTTCCACTCCTTGTTTTTCTTCAGGAATTTTATGCTGTCCGGGTAGCCTTCAAGGCTATCAACCAGCGATTTTAGCAGGTCATGTTCGTTGCGGCGTGCATCAAGCTTGCGGTTTTCTTCCACAAGTTTTGCCCGCAGCGTTTCCATTTGCGCCTGGCTCTCCAGTATTTTATTCTTTACGTTTTCTTGTTTTTCAACAAGGTCGGCAAGTTCGTTTTGTTTGTCTTCAAGCGTTTCTTCAGCTGTTTTTTGCTCGGTGCCCAGCTGGCTTATTTGTGTGCCGCGCTGTGCTTTTTCCTGCTGCAGTTGTTGTATACTGCGCTGTATATTCTGTGCCGATGTATCAGCTATAGCTACTTTCTTTTCTGCTTCAAATTGCAGGCGTTGGCGCCCCTGGTACTCGGTCCGTTGCCTTTCCAGCGCTTGCTTTTTCTCGTCAAATGCCCTGCGTTTTTCATCAACCGCCATTCGGAGTTTCTCCAGATCTGCACGCATTTTTTCCATTGCAGCGCCTTCATCCGTTACCTGTTGTTGTGCAAATGCAATAGATTCTTCCAGCTTTTGAGATTGGCCTCCGGCTCCTGAAAGGAAATCACGGAGATTTTTTTCGCGGTCCTTCAGGTGCTCCAACCTTTGCGCTGCCAGCTTTTTGTCGCTCTCCAGTTGTCTTACCCGGTTCACCAGGTCGTTAAACTGTTTTTGCAGCCCATTCAGTTCCTGCTCTTTTTCTATCAGCTTCACTTTTTGCTGTTCCACGCTGGCTTCTTCGGTAGCTACTACGGCTTCCAGTTGGGCTTTGTGGTCAGTTTCTGCGTTTAGCTGGTCATTAAGTGTTTTATACTGGTCGTTAAAGTGTTCCAGCGAAGCTTTTGCCAGTTCTATACTTACTTCTTTATATTCTCCTTTTACAGCAAAATACCGCTCAGCCTTTCGGGCCTGGCTTTCCAGTGTTCTCAGGTTATTGCCTATCTCAAACAAGAGATCTTCAATTCTTGAGATGTCTGATTCCGTTGCCTCAAGTTTCTGTTTGGCTTCTTTTTTGCGCGTTTTGTATATTGAAATACCGGCTGCCTGTTCCAGCATCCTGCGGCGCGAGCCTTCCTTATCTTTAATGATATCGTCCACCATGCCAAGCTCTATGATGGCATAGGAGTCGTTACTCACCCCGGTATCAAGAAACAGGTTGTGGATATCTTTAAGGCGACAGCTTACATCGTTAAGCCTGTACTCACTCTCCCCGTTTTTATAAAATTTGCGGGTAATGGTTACGGTAGTAAATTCCGTTGGCAACAGGTTGCGGGTATTTTCAAATGTCAGCGATACCTCTGCCATGCCAGAAGCCGTGCGGGTACGCGAGCCATTGAAAATCAGGTCTTCCTGATGGTCAGACCTCAGTGCCTTTATTTTGTGCTCGCCTATAACCCACCTTATGGCGTCTACAATATTAGACTTGCCACAGCCATTGGGCCCTACAATCCCGGTTATGGGATTGTCGAGTATGATGTGGGTTTTATCGGCAAACGACTTAAACCCTTTTATTTCTAAAGACTTTAACTTCAAATTGAATATTTTAGGGATTGCAACGCAAATGTAACTATAAGCGGATAAAATTAGAAAAAACTATCAGAATCTAAATTGCGAACGCCAATTGCCGGGGGACAGCAAAGCCCGCCATCGGAAGTAACGGCGGGCTTTGACTTTGTATATAATAGGTATTTTCTAATTTGTAGGAGGGGCGAAAAAATCCGGTCTAAGCTTTGTCAATTTTCACAGAGGTCATGGTAAGCGACCCGGCAACAGCCTTATCGTTAAACAGCGTAACTTTTTCATTGTTACCTTTTAACGCCAGTGTGTACAAAAGAGGCATGTAGTGTTCAGGGCTCGGGATTGATAAATCGAAGGCTTTACCCATAGACTTGTAATTG
>CAILMA010000645.1 GCA_903835145.1 uncultured Bacteroidota bacterium | reverse complement strand
GGGATCGAACCGGCGACACAAGGATTTTCAGTCCTTTGCTCTACCGACTGAGCTACCGCACCAACTGTTTTGGGAGTGCAAAGATAATTATAATCTGGTAACTGCAAAGAAAAACTTTATTGTTTTCGAAAAACAACCACATATTTTCCAGCCTCATTTGATTGCCAATTTCAATTACATTTGCCGCATGGATTCAGGTAGCTGGTTGAAGCTGTTTACGGAGCAGATAAAATTGACCCAACCGCTGGAATGGATAGCCGTAGCCACAGGCGTTGCGGAGGTGCTGCTGGCTACAGCCAATAATGTGTTGCTTTACCCTGCCGGCATCGTCAGCACCGCCATTTATATCTATCTACTTGCGCACTCTGGTCTTTATGCCGACTCCCTTCTTAATGTGTACTACCTGGTGATGAGCATATATGGCTGGTGGCTTTGGGCAAGGAAAACTGATGCACCTGTACTGGCCATAACCCAGTCCAATGTAAAGGAATGGGGCATTACGACAGGTATAATAGTTGCTGGATGGATAGTGCTGTATACGGTTCTGAAAAATTATACGCCATCGACCGTGCCGGCATGGGATGCGTGGGTAGCGGCAACGGCCTGGGCGGGTATGTGGCTGCTGGCCAAAAGAAAAATAGAAAACTGGCTCGTGCTCAATGTCTCCAACCTTTTCGCAATTCCGCTCCTGATTCATAAAGAACTGCCCCTTACGGCGGGTCTTACCCTATTTCTATTTATTGTAGCTATTTTTGGGTATTTTAAATGGAAAAAACAAATTTCAGTATCTGTCGCTTCATAGTAATTGCACTACTCTCATTTAGGATTGTGGGCAATAGTTATGCCCAAAATGCGGATATTAACCTGCTTAAAAACATCAACCTTCACCGGAACAAGTCGCTGGATGGCGTTACCGTATCGCTTACAAATTCTGTGTACCCAATTGCCGGAGTTGTGCCGGTTGGAGAATTGGTGGTGGGATACATAAAACACGACAGCGCCCTTATAACCAGTGGCTGGAGCTCGGTAGCAGCGCTGGGTGTCAACTTTGTGGTTACGTTTGGCTTGAAATATGCCGTGGACCGACCAAGACCCTATGCGACCTATTCGTTTATTGCACCTTACCAACATGACACCGACCCCTCATTCCCATCCGGCCATACCTCATTCTCTTTTTGTACTGCTACTTCCTTGTACCTGGCGTTTCCGCGGTGGTATGTTGCGGTGCCAGCCTATGCGTGGGCTGCAGGGGTAGGTTATTCCCGAATGGCACTGGGCATGCACTACCCTACCGATGTACTTGCCGGTGCTGTTATAGGGGCAGGTTCTTCGTATCTTTCGTTTAAAGGCAATGAATGGCTGCATAACCGAAGGAAGCACAAAACCGCGAAACATGAGCTGTAAAAGAATAGTGGTTATCGGCCCCGAATCGACCGGGAAGAGCACGCTCAGCGAGGCCCTTGCAAAGGCACTAAATACCGTTTGGGTGCCGGAATATGCCCGTGGTTATATAGAAGCACTCAACCGGCCTTATAATGAGCAGGATTTACTCGCAATCGCAAAAGGGCAGGTGGCGCAGGAGGACCTGATTGCAGGAGCCGCAAACCGAATCCTCGTCTGCGATACCGACCTTTATGTAATAAAGGTATGGAGCGAACACAAATATGGCCGCTGCAACAGCGAGATACTGAAACTTATAGCCAAGCGAAAATATGACCTTTACCTGCTTACCGACATAGACTTACCCTGGCAGTATGACCCGCAAAGAGAGCACGAAGACGCAGCAATGCGCCGGTACTTCCATACCATATACAAAGAAATATGCGCAGAAAGCGGTGCACCCTTCGCCGAAATAAACGGTGACTACAGCCAGAGATTGCAGCAAGCGCTACATGCGGTAAGCACTATAAATAGCTACTAATCAGCAGATAGTGCGACCTATGGAAACTCAGGGAGAATCAGACTATCGAGGTCAGAAATGCCGGGTAGATTTTCGCATATAAAGGCCTCACCATATTTAACACCTATTCTTTTGCCCCAAAGTGCATCTCGCGCTATGATGTTTTCTATAAAGCCTGCGGTAGCAATATAGGTCATTGGTTCATCGGAACCGGGGTTATGAAACTGGCTTTGGTAGGCCTTAATAGCGTCAACTTTCACGTCCATTGCTTCGGTGATATCAACAATAAAAGTCGGCTCGAAAGTGCGGTCCTGGATCATGTGCAATACTCGCCGGGGGCGCCATGCTGCCTGCTCCTTGCCTTCCCACTCAGTCTTAATCTTTGAAAGACCGGCGAAGAAACACGAATCTGCAATAAGCTTACCTCCGCGGCCGTGGTCGGGGTGACGGTCTTGTAAGGCGTTGGCGATTACAATCTCAGGCCGGAAATGGCGAATCCAGGCTATCAGCTTGCGCTGGTGCTCTTCGTCATTTCTGAAAAAACCGTCGGCCATTCGGGCATTTGCTCTTACAGCAACCCCCATAAGCTCTGCCGCAGCGGCTGATTCTTTGTAGCGCAACTCAACTGAGCCACGGGTACCCAACTCACCCTCAGTAAGGTCAAGAATCCCTATTTTCTGTCCCTTACGGGCATGTTTTACCAGTGTGCCTGCACAACCTAATTCAACATCATCCGGGTGGGCCGCTATTGCGAGTATATTTAACATATGTAAAAATTTAATTAAAAAGGTATATTCTTGGCTCTAAATCGAAAAGAAGTTGTCTCTAAATATAAG
>CAILMA010000644.1 GCA_903835145.1 uncultured Bacteroidota bacterium | reverse complement strand
GTGGTGTGTTTTACGAGGTTTTTACTTTTTTCGGTATAGAGGTGCCACGTTTCGGATATTTTTTCGCCGAGTTCCAATTGTACTATTCCGGTTTCTTCCCGTACTTCCCTCAGTGCACACTCATCAATAGTTTCGCCTTTATCCAGCTTTCCTTTCGGCAAATCCCACTTTCCGCGCCTGAAAATCATGAGTAGTTCCTCCTGAGGATTGACTACGAGACCTCCGCCAGCCTGAATTATCTTAAACAATTTCCCCAGATGTTTAACGAGGGCTACGGGAGAACTCTCTTTCATGAGTAATCCTGCGTCCCTTCCTTCCAGCAAAAGCAACGCATCAGAGAAGTTGAGGGCAGTTAACTCATTAAAAACTTTATAATTTGCTGCTGCGGGATGTGCGCTTTTGTAGGCATCGGCATCATTAGTAAGTATTATGGGTTTATCGTTGTAGTAGACTTTTTGTGTAAAATTCATGTCGCGCAGTTTGCAGGTATTTAGATTTGGCGTAGGTTTGGATATTATGAGCACATCAAAACATTTCGCAGAAAAACTATTGCAAATTAATGCATTACAGATGAACCTCCAAAAGCCTTATACCTGGGCTTCGGGATGGCATTCGCCGGTGTATTGCGATAACAGAAAAGTACTTTCCTACCCTTATGTACGTGACTTTGTAAAAAGTGAGCTTGCTAACATGGTATTAGAGCATTTTCCGGATGCAGATGTAATAGCCGGTGTTGCGACGGCCGGTATAGCGATTGGTGTAATGACTGCCGATTTACTTAAACTTCCTTTTATATATGTGCGGTCGAAGCCAAAGGAACACGGCATGGGCAATATGATAGAAGGAGTATTGGAACGTGGGCAAAAAACAGTTGTGATAGAAGACCTGATATCGACTGGCAAAAGCAGCCTTCAGGTGGTGGAAGCACTTCGCGAGAATGGTGCTGAAGTAGTGGGTATGGTTGGTTTGTTTACTTATGGATTCCCGGTTGCTGACGAAGCTTTTGCAAAGGCAGGGGTACCATTATATACTATAAGCAACTACAAAGCGCTGATGGAAGTGGCTCAGGAAAAGAAAATGATACAAACAGAGCAGCTATCTACGCTTGAAGAATGGAGGATGGACCCGGGTAACTGGAGAAAATAAACTCCCTGATACTAAGGAACGTTGATTAAATAAAGTATACGACTTGACCGTTCTCCTATATAACTTATGGCATGGCTGCGACTTATACGTTGGAAGAACCTGCTGATTGTGTTTTTAACACAGTTGCTTGTTTGGTATTGCCTTGTATTTAATAATTCGTCGCACAAGTTTTATGAGGCATTTGATGCTGTAGATTGCATTACGAATTTTATACTCCTTTCCCTTTCAACTGTTATGATAGCTGCTGCGGGGTACATTATCAATGATTATTTTGATATAAAAATTGATATGATAAACCGGCCGGGGAAGGTTGTGCTTGAAAAGCGGATAGACTTGCGGCAGGCAATAATAGCCCATTCGGTTCTGAATATAGGGGCACTTGCGCTGGCAGGGATTGTAGCACTGCGGGGCCGCCACATACAATGGCTTCTGTTGCAAGGCACCTGCACTGTGCTGCTGTGGTTTTACTCTACCCATTTCAAGAAACAATACATCACCGGCAATGTAGTAGTAGCCTTACTTACAGCACTAACGATAGTAGTGCTCATGGTGTACAAACCCGTGCTTGAGGTGCACCGTTTTGTGTGGGTGCCATCGCCAATTGCGAATCTGACAAACATGCAGACAAATACTCGTGCACCGTTACTTATGTGCTGGGGCTATACATTTTTTGCTTTTATGCTCACCTGGATACGGGAAATTGTAAAAGATATGGAAGATTATAAAGGCGACGCCGAGCAGGGTTGTGTTACGATGCCGATAAGAAAAGGATTGTTGTTTTCAACAAGGTTTTCGCTGGCGCTTTGCCTTGTTACCATAGGGGTGCTTTCGGTTCTCTCGGTGTACTTTTGCAAAATTGACGACATAGCGCTTTCGCTGTATATGGGGGTGTTTATAACATTACCGCTGGTGGTATGGAGCTGGTTTATTACGAAGGAAAATACAATGCAACACTACCACGGCGCAAGCCGCTGGTTAAAAATCATCATGCTTACGGGCATAGGGTCACTTATTGTATATCATTTCACAACAGGAATTCTTTCATGAAAAAAATAATACTCGCATCACAGTCGCCGCGCCGCAAACAACTTATGGAAATGGCAGAGCTTCAGTTTGAAGTTAAGATTGCAGACGTGGATGAAACCAACCCACCGGGGATGCCGGGGGAGCAGGTGCCTGAGTTTCTGGCTCGTAAAAAGTCGGATGCGGTGCGCCACCTTGTTGGTGATGCAATAGTAATAGCAGCAGACACCATTGTGCTGCTCGACCACCATATACTTGGTAAACCAAGGGATGAAGCCAATGCAATTGAAATACTAGGCATGCTGAACGGCAGAATGCATACCGTGGTGACGGGTGTGTGTATAAGGCAAGGTGAAAAGGAAATCGCATTTTCGGTAACCACCGAAGTTTATTTTAGAAAACTTAGTGCCGCTCAGATAGCACATTATGTAACAAATTACCGCCCCTACGACAAAGCCGGGGCATATGCCATACAGGAATGGATTGGTGTGACCGGGATAGAGAAAATAAATGGCGACTATTACAATGTAATGGGGCTGCCTATCGGTAATGTAATAGAAGTGCTGCAAGCCGAATTCATGGCATAGGTGGTATTGAAATTTATTCCCGTTTTACTATCTTGGGGTGTATAAAACCGGCAGCTGATGAGGCATTTTGTTGCAATATTTATTGTACTTTTTACTTTTCTGGTATTTACGGGCTGCAAAACGAGGCAGGCACCGAGAAGCATGATGAGTGCACGTGCGCCTAAAGCCATAGGACCTTACAGCCATGCAGTAAAAACTGGCGGGCAGGTGTACTGCAGCGGGCAGATAGGGCTTGTACCAGAGACCGGCCTGCTTGCCGGCGATGATATAGCCAGCCAGACTACCCAGGCACTGAAAAACCTGAAGGCTATACTGGAAGACGCGGGATCAGACCTGGGGCACGTTGTAAAAGTAACGGTGTACCTGAAAGACCTGAACGATTACGCTCGTGTGAACGAGATCTACAAAGATTACTTCCCTGGTTTAAAACCAGCTCGATCGGCAGTACAGGTGGCACGGCTGCCGAAGGATGCGCTGGTGGAGATAGAATGTGTTGCGGTGTGCATGAAATCAAAACATTAAAAGTCGGTGCGGGCAAGTTCAATGGCCTTTTGGCGATGTTATTTGGTTAGCGAGAAATAGTGTGACCCGGGGCTATGCCCTGGGCTGGGAGATTTTGCCCTTGCAGGGCGGGACAGTTGGAGAGGGGTTTGTGTTTTGACGGGCGTTGCAAACGCCATTCCGGTGACCCGGGGCGATGCCCCGGGCTGGGAGATTTCGCCCCTGCAGGTCGAGGCAGTTGGAGAGGGTTTTTGTGTTTTTGACGGGCGTTGCAAACGCAATTCCGGTGACCCGGGGCGATGCCCCGGGCTGGGAGATTTTGCCCTTGCAGGGCGGGGCAGTTGGAGAGGGTTTTGGTGTTTTTACGGGCGTTGCTAACGCAATTCCGGTGACCCGGGGCGATGCCCCGGGCTGGGAGATTTCGCTCTTGCAGGGCGGGGCAGTTGGAGAGGGTTTTGTTTTTTTACGGGCGTTGCAAACGCAACTCCAGTGACCCGGGGCGATGCCCCGGGCTGGCATATTTTGCCCTTGCAGGGCGGGGCAGTTGGAGAGGGTTTTGTGTTTTGACGGGCGTTGCAAACGCTATTACGGTGCATACCCGTTGCAAACGAGTACGAGATACGTAACGTGGAATTCAATTTGGTTGCCCAAAATAGCTGTCTGAATGGTTTTAATCTTAGTGCTACCCTTATTTGTTGTGCAAAATGTTAGTGGCATTTCCGGACAGCGAGATGGTGGCAGTATCGCTCATGTGGAGATCGAGGGCTGAGACCGGGGCGTATAGGCGAAAGTCTGTATTGCTTTCTATATTAAACCGGGCGCTGTTGATGATGTTACCCTTAGCAATTTCGAGGATGGGCTGGCTGCCGGAACTTGCACCGACGGTAGCACCAAACCGAGTTATTTTGTTGCTGTCCATCACGAGGTAACTGCCATTATCCTGATTGATAAGGAGGCTATCGGAAACGAAGCCTGAAAGCTCATTTTTCGCGTACCAGCGTTCGTTGGCAACACTGTCTCGCACGATCTTTCCGTTTTCAAGGTATCTGTTGTCAAGACTGAGGCTGCTAAGCGACGGACACGAGATGTAAACCGTATATTCGGCATTCATTCTGTTGTGCATGGCTGCATTAGCGGGGAATGCGACATCTACTTTAAGATGGCCATTTTCCTGCGATACCTTAAGGGTATCTCTAAAAACTCTCTATTTTATCTGAGTGTTTCTCTGAGTTGCTTTTTTATTGAGCGTTTGCCGTCGTAATATATTTTTTAT
>CAILMA010000643.1 GCA_903835145.1 uncultured Bacteroidota bacterium | reverse complement strand
GACTTTGTATAAGCCAGTTCATTCATAATCATAGTGTTGATCGCGTTCCAGGTTGCCTGTGCATTTGTCATATCACCTGAAGCAATATAGGCATCCATTTGATTAGTTTTTGCTGTAAAGTCTGTAGCAGATACGGCGGCTGTGCTCTGAGCTCTTGCTGTGTTGCTGGTAGCAGCGCAGGTAGCAGTAAGCAGGAAGCATGCTAATAAAATACGTTTCATTATCTTATTTTTTCCTAAAGTTATACAAAATTATTTAAAAAAATCCAATTACTCACTATCTAAGACAGCTGCACCCCCCCTATATAGTTGGGTAGCATAGCGTAAAGATGGAGAATTTATTTTTTCGCCGAGCCCCAGAGTAGGCCATTTTTCATCAATCACAGCAATTGTTGCCGGGTCGGCAGCAATAATATTGGGCCATGGCCGGTCAAAATTATCGAATTGCTTGTTCTTCCTGGTACCATCGAGGCCAAGCACCTGGTTGTTGCTTCCGGCAAAAAAGTGGTCTCTGCGGGGGTCAAGGTTATTGCAGAAACGCCACAATACATCAGCTATATCTTCAGCCTTTACAGTATGTTCTACATACAAGATCATTTTTATGTTTTCAAGACCCGGGTGTGTGCATATTTTGTTATGCAAATCACGTACATGACCCAGCCGGTCTTTTTTCATGGCAACGAACAGCACACCGATCCCGTAGTTGCGGGCCAGGCTGTCATTTATTCCTGTAATCTCCGGGCAGGCCTTCAAAATTCCTTCCTTTGAAAAAGAGGGCAATAGCTTGAACGGAGGCAATGGCTCAGTCATTTCTTCTTCCCATTTCCTGGTGCCGTCTATACACATCTTGCCACCGAAGCCGAGCTTGGAGCAACTGTGATCAAGCACGTCCATAGGTCCCTGGCTGAAGTAGACGTCTGTTGCGGGGTTTATGTTGTTAAATACATATTTTGCCAATGCGGGATAGTCATCAATCCTGGTATTCCCATCAGCCAGCACCAGTATTTTATTGAACATCATTTGGCCTGCACCCCACATGGCATTCATCACCTTCTGGCCCTGGCCTGCATATTCTTTATTTATGGTTGCTATTACAAGATTGTGAAATACACCTTCAACAGGCATATGCATATCGGTAATTTCAGGCACCATGGTCATTTTTATCGGAGCGAGGAAAATGCGTTCCGTGGCTTTCCCTATCCAGGCATCTTCCTGAGGCGGTATGCCTACTATAGTGGCAGGATATATGGCATCTTTGCGGTGTGTAATGGCAGTAACATGAAAACGTGGATACCAGTCGGGCAGCGAGTAATAACCAGTATGGTCGCCAAATGGTCCCTCCCATATCAGTTCTTCATCGGTGTCCACGTATCCTTCTATTATAAAGTCAGCGTCTGCCGGTACTTCAATATCAGGCTGTGTTATACATCGCACCAGTTCTACTTTCTTTTTGCGCAAAAAGCCAGCCAACATGTATTCATCTACATTTTCGGGCAGTGGTGCTGTGGCTGCATACGTATATACCGGGTCGCCACCGAGTGCTACTGCAACTGGCATGCGCTTATTAAGTTTTTTGTATTCGTTGTAGTGCCGTGCGCTTACTTTGTGTTTGTGCCAGTGCATTCCCGTCATTGTAGGTTCAAATACCTGCATACGGTACATACCTATATTACGTATGCCGTTATTTGGGTCCTTTGTATGAATAGCGGGGAGGGTTATAAAGGGCCCGCCGTCGAGCGGCCAGCAGGTGAGTATAGGTAGCTTACCAAGGTCAGGATTTTGCATTATCACTTCCTGGCAGGCACCCCTGCCCTTCACTACTTTTGGCATCCAGGATGCGAATTTGCTGAGTTGGGGCAACATGGCCAGTTTTTCCAATATGCCATTCTTAGGCGCAGAAAGCGACTTAAAGAGGTCTTCAATCTCATGCATCACATCATCGAGTTTTTGCACACCAAGGGCTATGCACATGCGCCGCTCGCTACCCATGCTGTTGATCAGCAACGGGAAGTCGGTACCTGTATTTTCAAATAACAGTGCTTTGTTTCTGTCAGGAGTTTTTGAAATCCTGTCTGTGATTTCGGCTATCTCCAGCACAGGGTCTACAAATGTTTTAATTCTTATCAGCTCACCTTCCTTTTCCAGCGCTTCGATGAACGCCTGCAATGATTTGTATGCCATGGTGCAAAGGTAGTAGATTGGCGTATTGCGAATCACAACTATAGGTTTTCAGTTATCCGCTATTGGCTATAGTTATATTGCTGGCTGTGAGCGAAGAACCAAGGCGCTTTAATGAAGAAAAGAAAACCTGAAAAGGCCTTCGAATTCAACAATATCAGAGGCTTTTTCTATTTCAGATTCACATGCCCTGCTCTTAGCGCATATATAGCAAGGCCTGTGCGGGATGTAATTTTTAGTTTGTCGAACAGTGACTCCCTGTAACCATCGATAGTTCGTGGGCTGAGACACATTTCATCGGCAATTTCCTTGTAGGTGAGTTCGCTACAGCAAAGCGAAAGGAAGTGAAGTTCCCGTTCGCTAATCTCAGTGTTTACTTTGCCGTTTGGGTCTTGAAGAATATTCAACATACGCCCCGTTACGAGGTCCGAATGATAATAGCCATGCTTTACAACATTTAGTATCGCGATGCGGAGTTCTTCAGGATCTGAATCTTTGAGTATATATCCATTTGCTCCGCTTCGTATCATTTTTATAATGTTGAGCTCGGTATCATACATACTAAGTGCCAGCATCTTTACTCCTGGCCAGTTCTTTTTATAGGATTAGGTATTTTGTTCTCAAAGGCTTGTAAAATATAGATTGATACTGTACCTTTAATGTATGTTTGAGGGAGTAAG
>CAILMA010000642.1 GCA_903835145.1 uncultured Bacteroidota bacterium | reverse complement strand
TGAGTTATGAATTATGAGTTCCCTGCTGCGCTGTAGAGGATACGTAGTTTGGCGGTGCATCACAATTTGTAACTAATACCCCCTAACTCCAAACAACTCACAACTCATAATTCATGACCAAAGAAATTCATAACTGGAAAGAACTAACAACTCATAATTGCCCTCATGAAATACAGTGTTATAAGAGACAAAAGTTTCAAATTTGCTGTACGCACTGTTAATTTATATAAACTGTTGAACAATGAGCGGAAAGAGTACGTAATAAGTAAGCAGTTTCGTAGTTCCGGTACATCGGTTGGGGCCAATGAAAGGGAAGCGATAAACGCACAAAGCAGTGCCGATTTTATTCATAAATTGGCAGTTACCCAAAAAGGAATGTGATGAAACACTTTACTGGTTTGAGCTTTTGAAAGAAACAGATTACCTGAGTGAAAGTGAATATAAGAGTATCACTGGTGATGCGACTGAAATATTAAAAATCATTCGCAGCATCATCCTCACCACAAAACAAAACAACCAATCAAAATAGAAAACTCATAAATCATAACTCAAACATATTATCAAGACTCCTGGTAACCCGGTTCTATAAAATGAACGCGGGTTTCTTTCTTTTTCTATTTATCATATTATTTGGCATACTACCAGGCAGCGACTCCATTCGCCTGCATCAGGCAATAATGGATGCTATCACTACGAAGCCGATGTTTGCAATCATAGGAGCGATAGTGTTTATATTGTATAATATTAAATGCTGCTCTTTTTCGTTAAAAGAACTTCAGCTGCCCGAAAACAGCTTCTTATTTAATATTCAGGGGCAATCAGCGCAAACACAGTTTTTCGAGTTATTGCTTTGCCATGTATCCATCTATTTTCCGGTGCTGGCTTACGGCATTATTACCGTTGTTGTTGGCTTTGGCAATCACCACTACCTGCTGGCAACGTTAATGCTGCTATGGCAGCTTTTGATGTGTGTTGCCGGCCCATGGTTGTACTATCAGCAACTTAATACTACCTGGAAAGAACCACTTTTCAAGATCCCATCCTTCACGCTGGTACAAGAAAAGAATTTCCTCTTCTATCTGTTCTATTATTCCATTTATAACAAAAAAGGCACCTTCATTGCGATAAAAGTGTTTTCGTTGCTGCTGCTGCAGTTTTTGGTCGCACTAAATGCAGGTAAGGCAAGCAAGGAAAATGTTTGCTTTCTCGTTTTGTTCTGCATTTCTGCACATGCATTGCTCCCGGTTTATTATGTTCGCTTCACCGAACAAGAGATGGTTTTCCTTCGCAATATGCCTATCTCACTCGGTAAGCGGCTGGCTGCATTTGTCGTAACCTACGCCATTATCTTCATTCCCGAAATCCTCTTTCTTGCCTGGAATGAACACAACGTCATGTCTGCGGCACTAATAGCTTCAGTTTATGTGCTGGCAATCACCCGCCTCACACTATACACCGGGTTACAATACCTTCCTAATATGGGTATAGACCGCTTCACTACCATTGTGCTCGTACTCTTTTTTGTCACACTCATGCTCCTTGCATCGCTTAGCCTATGGCTATTTGCAGCAATAGAGGCGGTTGTAGCAGTAGCATTATTTGTGCTTTATTATTACAAATACGAAGGGTTAGTGAAAGTGGTGGAGTGAATTTGCCTTTAAAATCCTAACTCTTTTCATATTAGTAAAGTCGGCAAAATAAGACCCACCATCAGCGGTAAATTCTATAGTTGATTTCCGGCCGTTTGTAATGGTAATTTATTTGTTGGGGATCTAATCGTCCTTTACTTTTTTTAATTCCGGTGTGGTATTCTTTAAGGTTCAGCCGGATTATTACAGAAAGCCACCCGATATTGATTGATGTTTTTGGCAAAATCAATAACCTCTATACGTTGCAGATTGGGTATGGCGAGGAAAGAATGTTGCTGCCGGGAGTAATGGAAGGGAACATTTCTGTGAGCTACCGTTATAATCGCGGCTTTAGTCTTGCCCTATTGAAACCCTACTACCTTAAACTAATGGAAGT
>CAILMA010000641.1 GCA_903835145.1 uncultured Bacteroidota bacterium | reverse complement strand
TGTTTTTCAGTAAGACGGTCGTATTTTTCTTTAAAATTTTTAGAAAGTATATCCCCTACCCTTAGCCCGTTGCGGCCTGTTTTATCCATGTAAGCCGGGCCTATACCTTTAAGGGTTGATCCAATCTTATCCTTACCCTTTGCCGACTCAGAAGCTGCATCGAGGGCCCTGTGTGTAGGTAGAATAAGATGTGCTCTCTTCGAAACAAATAACCGCGAATGCAAATCTGGGCAAAGTGGCGTAATCTTCTGTAACTCGAGTTGTAAAGTAACAGGATCTATAACAACGCCATTACCTATAAGATTGAGACAGTGAGACTGAAAAATACCCGAAGGAATAGTATGTAACACCACCTTACTGCCATTAACGTAAAGTGTGTGGCCTGCATTTGGCCCTCCCTGAAAACGTGCAATTACATCGTACCTTTCGGCCAGATAATCCACTATTTTTCCTTTTCCCTCATCACCCCATTGCAAACCAAGCAAAACATCAATCATGAAAATCTTTTTAAGCGCGCAAAATTAAAAATGTAGTTGTAAAAATAAACAAATGCGCAGACAAGAGCGCATAATAAGTTTGCTATTAACTGTTTTATCGAAATTTTATTTTGCAAAACCGGCAAATTAAAACGGATATCAAAGCCCGCGGCCTCCGTAAATGTCGATAAAAAAACGTTAGTACAAACACGCAAAAACTTATCAGAACCGCAACTATTCAGCTTGCCATGTTAACAGCAATATGCTATTTAAAAATTGTAAAAACAATAAAAGCAGCGCCGTAGGCGAGCCCCAGCATATATGCAAACTGTATTAACGGATACTTCCAACTGCGGGTCTCGCGCTTTACAATAGCCATCGTGCTCATACACTGCATTGCAAATACATAAAAGATGAGCAGTGAAAGGCCGGCGGCCAGGGTATAAACCGGAGTGCCATCGGAGCGACGAGCATCCCTCATCTTTTGCTCCAATGTTTTCATCTCCGTTGATGCATCGCCCACGCTGTATAGTGTAGCCATTGTGCCCACAAAAACCTCTCTCGCAGCAAATGAAGTAATTAATGCTATCCCGATCTTCCAGTCATACCCCAGCGGCCGAATTAATGGCTCAATACCCTTCCCCATTAACCCTGCAAAAGAGTGTTCGAGTTTTGCAGTGGCTTTTTCGTGCTGTAGCTGGTTTTGTTGATCAGGGTGCTGTTTTAAAAGTACAGCGTATTGTTCTTCCACTTTTTGCATCGCTCCGGGTGGACCAAAACTTGCTAAAACCCATAAAACAAGCGAAAGAATGATAATGATCTTACCCACGTCTTTTATGAATATCTTACCTTTCTCCACCATGGTGATGCCAACATTCTTCCACCTTGGTGAGCGGTATACGGGGAGTTCCATAAGAAAATATGATCGCTCCTTTGTTGAAATAAGGAGATCCATCACCTTTGCCACAATAAGCGCCATGAAAAAACCCAAAAGGTATAGCCCCATCAATACGAGCCCCTGCAGATTAAAAATGCCCGCCACGGCTTTGTTAGGTATCACCAATGCAATCAACATTGTATAGACAGGCAATCGGGCTGAGCAGCTCATGAGCGGCGTAACGAGTATTGTTATCAACCTTTCTTTCTTGTTTTGAATAGTACGGGCAGCCATGATTGCAGGTACTGCACATGCCATACCGCTTATGAGCGGCATCACGGACCTACCGTTGAGCCCGGCGCTGCGCATGATACGGTCAGTAAGGAAACTGATTCGCGCCATATAGCCGGTATCCTCAAGAACCGTTATAAATCCAAAAAGAATCATGATTTGTGGCACAAAAACCATAATCCCACTTATCCCAGCGAGAAGACCATTTAGCAGTAGATCCTTCCACATGCCATCAGGAATTACAGAACCCAACAAGTCGCCGCCATGGGCAAATAACTGCTGAATCCAATCCATGGGGTAACGTGCCAGCCAGAATATGCTTTGAAACAATATGAATAAAACGCTGAGCAAAATGACATTGCCCCAAACAGGATGCAATAATACTTTGTCTATCTTATCGCTTGCGGCAACTTTTTGTTCAGGGTTTTCCACGACAACGTTCTGAGCCATGATGGCATCTATCTTTCGGTACCGGAGCATGATCTCCTCGGCCTGAACCTTGGTCTTCTGAAATGCATTCTCCCCTATCAACGCACCAATGCCAATACGCTGCGCCGCATTGATATATTTCAGCTCTTTAAAATTACAGGCAACGTGGAGTGCAGCATAGTTGCTGTCCTGCAATGTAACATGCGTAAGTTCATGTATCCATGCACCTGTCAAGGATTCAATTGAAATAAAATCAGGCAACACCGCAGGCTTCTTTTCAGCAACAGCAACCATCGCTTTTTTCAATTGTCCTATACCCTTGTCTTTCCTGGGATTGATTGCGAGTACCGGCACACCAAGGCTCTTTTCTAATCCTGAAGTATTTATTGAGATTCCTTTCCGTTCGGCGATGTCCATCATCGTAAGCGCGATGACTACGGGAATTTTCAAATCCATTATCTGAGAGCAAAAAAGCAAATTGCGCTTAAGATTGGACGCATCGGCAATCACTACTATCAAGTTAGGTCGGTCAGCACTTTGTTGATTGAGCAACACTTCATAGGTCACCTGCTCATCTGCACTTTTGGGGTATAAACTGTAAGTACCTGGTAAGTCGATTATGTGAGCTGAAAGGTTTTCAGAAATCTTAGCGACTCCGGTCTTTTTATCCACAGTTACCCCAGGAAAGTTGCCCACTTTCTGATTGAGACCTGTAAGTGCATTAAAGAGGGAACTTTTCCCGCTGTTCGGGTTTCCAACCAATGCGATGGTAAATGTGCTGGCCATGGATGCGGGCACAAAGGTAGGGAATCACATTTACTTCCAAATTGCAAAGACAAAATCTTCCGGATTGTGAAAACCGGCTATCAAATGCCAACGGACAATACCGGCGAAAGCAACAACCTACCATTTCTTGAATATTACATAAACTGCTGCAACTATAAATGTAAAGCCAAGCAAGTGATTCCATGCCAGTTTCTGTTCCCGAAATAAGATTAAACTGAATACCATAAACACAGTCAGGGTTATAGCTTCCTGAATTGTTTTTAATTCTACAAGGCTAAATGGCCCCCCGTTTTCGGAAAAGCCTCCCTTATTGGCCGGCACCTGAAACAGATACTCAAAGAAAGCCAGCCCCCAGCTAATAAGGATAACAGAGAAAAGACCAAGGTTCTTACCCCATTCATATTGTTTAAACTTCAGGTGACCGTACCAGGCAAAAGTCATAAACATATTAGAGACTATTAGCAACGCTATTGTTTTCCAACCTTTCATAAAAAAGCACTTTACCTAATATTTAGTTTTCATAAGGAAGGCAGGCCCCTTGCGGAACCTGCCTTCATATTTCATCGAAAAATCGATCTTAATCAGGGGTTATTCCACTTTCATGAATTTATCCACTTTGAGTAAAACGTTATTTTCATCATAAATCATAATCATGTACATGCCGCTTGACAAATCAGTTACATCCAATGAACGTGCATCATTTTTACGCAATACCATCTTACCGTCAGCCGCGAACAAAGTAACATTCACCTTGCCCTGTGCCTCAATGGTAATTATTGACGTTGCAGGATTAGGATAAATCCGAATTCCAGGTTCATTAACACCGCCAACATTTGTTGTAACCAATGTATCCATAAAGATGGACGACGTATCAGTACAGCCATTTGCATCAGTTACTGCTACCTGGTAATTTCCGAGGCCAATTTCTGTTTGAACGCTGCTGGTAGAACCTGCAATAGGAGCGCCATTGTAGAACCATTGGTAGCTTGGGAATGAACCAGTATAGAGGATATTACCACCGGTAATGTTGATGATTGGGTTTGGAGGAGTAACAATGGTAACACCAGTCAACATTGCGCTACCAGAAGCATTGCTGATAACTGCGGTGAACACACCAAATGTATCTGCAATGTAAGTTGAATCAGTTGCACCCGCAATGGCAACACCATTGTGATACCATTGATAAGTGAACAGGTTCGTAGTATCAGGAGTGAACACAACCAATGGAATTGGAGCACCATGACATAGCGTTACAGAGCCCGATGGGAATATGAAGCTTGAGCCAAATGAACCAGCAACTACCACACGGCGTGTTACGCTTGAAGAACAACCGAACGAATTAGTAACAGTGTAAGTAACAGTATCAGCACCGAGTGAAACACCACCAACGACGCCAGTTGAGCTGTTTATCGTAGCGATACTTGTGCGGCTGATAGACCAAACACCACCAGAAGCTGTATCAGTAAGCGTGATTGTTGTACCAACTGACAAACCAGAAGGTCCGCTTATTGGCGATAATGCAGGGAGCGAATGAACTGTAAACGTTGTAGTATCAGCTGCAGTACATCCTGCACCGCTCGTAACAGTGTAAGAAATCAATGTAGAACCAGCTGAAAGAGCTGTGATGTTGCCAGAAGCATCTATTGTAGCAACAGACATGTTGCTGCTGCTCCAGCTACCACCTGCAGTTGCATCAGAAACAGAAGCTGTACCTGTACCACAAATTGAAAGCGTGCCACCTATTGGCGCAACACCAGGAGCAGGATTAACGGTTACAGTAAGCAAGGATGAAGTAGTGCCACAACTGTTGGTTAAAGAATACGATATTACTGCTGTACCAGCGACTACGCCGGTTACAACACCGGAAGCATCAACACGAGCAATGGTAGTATCGCTACTGGTCCATGTACCCGCTGCTGTTGTATCGCCAAGTGACGAAGTAGCACCAATACAGAATGAAGATGTACCAGTGATAGCACCTACCGTTGGAGCGGCATTAACAGTAATTGAAATTGTAGTATCGAAAGTTCCACATGCAGAAGGAATGTTGTAAGATATTGTCGCTGTACCAGCGCCAGTACCTGTTACTACACCTGCCGCATCTACTGTAGCCACTGTTACATCGCTCGAACTCCAGTTTCCACCTGAAGTTGTATCGGCAAGGGTTGTTGTAGAACCAACGCAAACAACTGTAGTACCAGTGATTGCGGCAAGTACAGGAATAGGTGTTACAGATATTGAAGTAGTTGTAAATGTAGTACCGCATGTACCAGAAACAGAGTAGTATATAAGAACAGTACCAGCGCCTTCACCTGTAACATTACCTACAGCATCAACAGTTGCAATAGTTGCATCACCAGTTACCCAAACTCCACCCGGAGTACCATCGCTTTGGAGTGCAGATGTGCCTACACAAACCGAAGTAGCACCAGTGATTGAAGCTACAATTGGAACGTCGTTAACCAATACCGGATAGGTAGTATCTACGGTACCACAAACATTAGTGTAAGTATAAGTAACGATAACATTACCTGCACCAACACCAGTTACGTTACCTGAAGCATCAACGGTAGCAAGGGTTACATCGCTTGTTGACCAAGTACCACCAGAGGTGCCGTCAGCCAAGGTTGTTATTGCAGAAACGCAAACACTATCAACACCAGTAATATCGGTAATTACCGGCAGTGGGTTAACTGTTATTGCAATTGCTGAATCGGTAGTACCGCAGGCATTTGTAAGTGTGTATTTAATAGTATCAATACCAGAAGCAACGCCGGTTACATTGCCGGCTGCATCTACAGTTGCTAAAGTAATATCTGTGCTACTCCATGTGCCACCGAGTGTATCGTTAGTGAGTACAATAACTGAACCCTGACAAACCGAAGTTGGGCCGCCGATTGCGCTCAGAGCAGGGATATCATTTACTGTCACAACCATTGTTGCAACAGCGGTAGCACATGTACTTATTACCGTGTAGGAAATAGTATCAACCCCTCTTGCTACACCAGAAACATTTCCTGAAACATCAACAGTCGCAATAGCGTTGTTGCTGCTGCTCCATGTACCGCCAGTCGCTGCATCAGCGAGTGATGTGATAGAGCCTGCACAAACTGTAGGTGTACCAGTGATAGTACCCGCTACTGGTGCGAGACCGATGGTAGCAACAAACCCTGTGCTCGTAGAACCGCAAGCAGAAGTTACAGTGTAGAAAATTGTAACGGTATCAGCAGAAACACCGGTAACCAAACCTGTACCGTCAACAGTAGCAACGCCTGTGTTTATTGAAGTCCAGCTACCACCGGTAGTCGCATCTGCAATAGTTGTAGTTGCACCAACGCATAATGGGAATGTACCACCAGTAATTACAGCGACTGCAGGAGGACCTACAATGTTCATATTTAAGAGCGAATCAGTTTCACCGCAGCCGTTTGTCATTGCGTAAGTAATAGTAACAGAGCCAACTGAGGCACCATAAACAGTACCAGTTGCATCAATCGTAGCTACCAGTATATTACTTGTTGACCATGTGCCCAATGGCGTTGCATCAGAAACGATAGTTGAACCACCCACGCAGGCAGAATCAACACCAGTAACGGACGCCATAGATGGGAAAACATTTACCGCCATAGCCTGAGTTGTGAAATCTGTTCCGCAGCTATTGCTAACTGTATATGTAATTGTTGTGGCACCGCCGGCAACACCAGTCACCATCCCTGCAGCATCTACTGTAGCGATAGTTAAATCGTCACTGCTCCATGTACCTCCAGCCGAAGGATCAAGCAAAGGATTGGTCAATGTAACACAAACAGAAGCCGCACCAGTAATTAATCCTGCATTCGGCAATGGATTAACGGTTACAGGTGTAGTAACGAAAGTAGAACCGCAAACGTCAGTAACAGTATAAGTAATTGTAGCACTACCGGTCGCAACTGCGTTCAATACGCCGGTTGCATCTACGGTCGCAATGAGTAAGTCGCTGCTTGACCATGCACCACTGGGGGTAACATCGTTAAGCGCCGAAGCAGTGCCGGGGCACAAAGTCGTTATCCCTGTAATAGGAGATACAACAGGTAAGCCATATATCGTGTCAACATAAGTAATGGTAGTTACACCGCACACATTTGTTACGGCATAAGATACGGTATCAATGCCTACCGACACAGGGTAAAGGATACCTGCGGCATCAATAGTAGCAACGCTGCTGTTGCTGCTTGACCATGCGCCCGTGCCAGAAGCGTCGTTCAATGTAATAGTTGAACCTACGCAAACAGAAAGTGGTCCGGTAATTGGAGCAACGATTGGAAGCGCATTTACGGTGACAGAGCTCGTAGCATTTGCCGTTCCGCAACTATTCGTAACTGTGTAAGAAATAAGAACCACACC
>CAILMA010000640.1 GCA_903835145.1 uncultured Bacteroidota bacterium | reverse complement strand
GTAAGCAAAGGGGCGCCTGAAACGAAATTGATTCGCAAAATTGCAGGCGTAATTACCTTTATTGCTGTGGCAATAATTGAAGTTGAAAAGCGCTGGAGATGGCGTGCCGTGCGTTTTTTAACCAGTTGACAACAGTTGTTTGAATAATTAATATTGAGTTAACTATCAGCTAACAATAGGTTTAAATTAAAGGCGTCATTTTGTATAACTAAATATCCTGCCCGAGCGCATACATGGCAAAGAGAGAAGTGGACATCTTAGTATTGTCTGATATACACCTTGGCACTTACGGTTGCCATGCACGCGAACTACTCCAATATCTAAAAACAATAAAACCCAAGGCTGTAGTACTTAACGGGGATATTATAGATGTATGGCAATTCAGCAAACGGTACTGGCCTACAACACACATGATGGTGGTAAAACACCTGATAGGGCTTATAGCCAAGGAAGTACCAGTTTATTATATACCCGGTAACCATGACGAGATGTTGCGTCGTTTCAAGGGGTTTCATATGGGTTCGCTCAAAATAACCAACAAGCTATCCCTTAAAGTCAACAATTCCCGTGTTTGGATATTTCATGGGGATGTATTTGATGTGGTGATGCAGCATAGCCGCTGGCTGGCAAAGCTTGGCGCAGTAGGGTATGACCTGCTTATATTGATTAACCGCCTGGTAAATTTCATATCGCAGAAACTGGGGAGAGGTAAGGTCTCCCTCTCAAAGAAGGTAAAGAACAGCGTAAAAAGTGCTGTGAAATTCATCAATAATTTCGAGGATACGGTTTGTGACATTGCAATTGAAAACAACTACGATTATGTGATTTGCGGGCATATTCACCATCCCGAAATTAAGAACGTAGTTACTGAAAAAGGTTCTGTTACCTACATGAACTCCGGCGACTGGATAGAGAACCTATCTACCCTGGAATATACCAATGGCAATTGGAGCATTTACAGTTATTTCAACGACCCTATAGCACAGGCGGTCGATATAGATAAGAAGAAACAAACCAAGGAATCGGCAAAGGCGCTAATGGCGAGCCTAATGATGGAGCTGAATGTAACAGCACCATTTAACGGGGGTGCCAATGAAGGCCTTGAAGCAGCATAAATTCAAACCAATCTCCACTACTATTTTGAAAATTCTATTTGCAATACAGGGTACTGGCAATGGCCACCTGAGCCGCGCAAGAGACATTTACCCTGAACTCGCAAAATACGGCGAAGTAGATGTACTGATCAGCGGTATTCAGGCTGATGTTGCTGTGCCATTCCCGGTAAAGTACAAAATGTATGGCATGAGTTTTATTTTCGGAAAGCGTGGCGGCGTTGATATATTAGCCACCACCCGGAGACTGAAACTTTTTCAATTGTTGCGGGATATCCGCAACTTCCCTATTGAACAATATGACCTCGTAATCAATGATTTCGAGCCGGTGAGTGCATGGGCCTGCAAACGTAAAAACCTACCCTGCATAAGCCTCAGCCATCAATGCGCGGTACTTACACCCCATGCCCCAAAGCCTGCAGCCGGAGACCCAATGGGCAAGCTTGTGCTTGAACGGTATGCTCCGGTGACGGCAGCATATGGTTTTCATTTTAAGGCATTTGATGAAAATATCTTTACTCCCGTAATAAGGCAGGAGATAAGGAAACTTACACCCACCAATGAAGGACACTACACGGTGTACTTGCCTGCCTACGATGATGCCACAATGGTGAAGCACTTTTCACATTTCCCCAATGTGAGGTGGCAGGTTTTTTCAAAGCACAATAAGGAAGCATTTACAACCGGCAATGTGAGTGTTCAGAAGATAAATAACGAGGCATTCATAAAGAGTATGGCTTCCAGCGCGGGAGTGCTTTGTGGTGCAGGATTCGAGGGGCCCGCTGAGGCCATGCACCTGGGTAAAAAAGTGCTGGTGATACCTATGCTTACCCAATATGAGCAGCAATGTAATGCTGCCGGAGCCGCGGTTATGGGGGCTACCGTAATAAAAACGCTGAGTGAAAAATATTACGCCGTTATCGGTGACTGGCTACAAAACGGTAAGCCAATTGTTGTGGACTACAAAGACATTACCGCATCTATAATAAAAGATCTCATTACAAAACATACCCCAACTCCCAAAACCAAGCTATATGAAACTGCAGCTGTTCCTGCTTAATTGCTACTGCCACTATGCTGTTAAGGTTACAGACCTGGTGAGGATGGTGTGCCTTTAGGCTAAAATGTTGTTTTATAAAATCCTGGAGTGCAAAGCCCGATGGCGGCACGATTATCGTGCGCGTCAATACAGGGGTGTCAGCAACGTTTCGCCAATACCTCTATTTGCTTTTTACATTTTACATATTGGTAGCAAGATTTTAACTTTGGAAATTAAACAAAACAACAACAGATTATGGCATACACATTAGCACCCCTGCCTTACGCATACGATGCGCTGGAACCGCACATAGATGCTCAGACGATGCAGATACACCATGATAAGCACCACCAGGCTTATGTAGACAACCTCAACAAAGCTCTTGCCGGCACCGATGCTGAGCATAAATCGCTTGAAGAGTTGATGGCGACAATATCAACACAGCCAGCGGCCGTGCGTAACAATGGCGGAGGCCACTACAACCACTCCCTTTTCTGGGAAGTGCTTGGCAGCAACGGCAGCCAGCCAACCGGCGATCTTGCTAAAGCAATTGATTCAACTTTCGGTTCGCTTGATGGGCTGAAGGAAAAGATGAGTACGGCAGGAGCAACCCGTTTTGGTAGTGGCTGGTCGTGGCTTTCCGTAAGCGGTGGTCAGTTACAGGTTTCTTCTACTCCAAATCAGGATAATCCTCTTATGGATGTTGCTGAAGTAAAGGGTACACCAATTTTAGGAATTGATGTATGGGAGCACGCTTATTACCTGAAATATCAGAACAAACGCCCTGATTACCTGAAAGCAATTTGGAACGTGATCAACTGGGATGCAGTTGCAGCTCGTTATAAAGCAGCACTTTAATTAATATTTTCTATATACTCCATCCTCTCTCCATATCCGGAGCGGAGGATGGAGTTTTTATTTGCGAGCGAATTTCAGACAATCGTTGGAATGGGTTTCCGAATCATTTATTGTCAGCCGCTGGAGATAAACTATTTCAGCACCACGAGTTTAATCGTGTAACTGGCTCTGCCCTGAATTTTGATCACACACATATATATGCCATTGCCCAGACCTGCCAGTGGCAATTCTGTTTTTATGCCAGTTATGGGGTAGATACTTAGTTCGCGGCCAGAAATATCGCGTATTGCAACCATTGCGCCGGCACCTATATTGCCAAGATAGTTTAACGTGCAGGAATAGGATGCAGGATTGGGGTAAATGGTGATGACCGGCACATCGGGATAGACAGGATTTACTGATGTATCGCAGGTCGCAACGGGTTGGTATTTCGCAAGGAACATGGTCGATGCTTCTCCGTTGTGGTTGTGCAGCGTATCGGCCCCCAGTACGAAAGGATCAATAGCCCGGAAATCGCCACACAGGTACACATCCCCTTTGGCATCAGCCGAAAATCCTGTGTTTGCAAGTCCAGTATTATAGCCCGCGCCTGACGGCAGGTAAGCACTGCCAACGAGGGAACCAGAGGGGCTAAAGCCAGCGAAGAACATGGGGTCAACACTGCCGGCAGGTGGGTGAATAATTGTAGCTGAGTTGAGTTGTATAGATGTCAACACATCTCCTATCGCAGATATCCATATGTTATTGCAGTTGTCGGCAACGATACCGAGTGAAGTGCAACATGCTGCATAACCAGCGGTAGGGTATACTCCTATCGCTCCGAGTACGGTGCCAGAGTCATTGAACCGGTATAAATAGAACCCTCCAAAGGGGCTCTGAAGGGTATTGCTGCCAAACTGTACCGAAGATGTAAACCCACCAGACAGATAAATATGATTATTGTTGTCCGTTGCAAGTGCCTTTGCAGTAGCGGTATTCCCGGAGCTTTTAGCCCAGAGGGGGTTACCATTGTTATCGAGACATGCGAGAAACGCATTTTGCGAGGAAGAGTAGATCGTATTGCTGCCAAACCTGACAAAGCCTGACGTGTAATAGCCTGCGATGTATATTTTCCCGTCTGTTCCTACTGCAAGATCGGTCAAGTAATCATCTTTTAATCCCCCGAACGATTTGGCCCAAATAAGCGTGCCGGCACTATCATAGCGCGCTACGAACATATCGTCAGTCCCTGAGGCGCTACCCTGATTGTAGAGCGTATCGGGTCCAATAACAATATAGGGCCGTGTGTAGGTGCTCGCGATATAAACATTCCCTGCAGCATCGGTGCCTATGCCGCCGGGGTGCAAAAAGTCGCCATTGGGGCGAATGTTTGATGAGCCGTTCCTTGCCCATACGAGGTTGCCGCTTGGGTTGTATTTTACAACATAGAAGCAAGTGTCAAAAGCCGGGTGAAGGGTATCAAAAGCCGGATTGGTGAGCAGCAGGGTGCCGAAATTAATGGTTTGGGTGGTGAAAAACCCGAAAACGAGTACGTTGCCGAGAGCGTCAGTAGCCATACTTATGGGTCTCGATTGGCCGTTGCTACTGGCACGGCTCCAAAGTAGGTTACCAGCGCTGTCGTATTTTACAAGTATGGTATGGATGTTATTGTGCGGGTTCACCGGGTTGTAATAAACACTACTACCAAAACAAACACTATCGCCGGAGTAATAGCCGGCCATGTATACATTGTCGTTTTGGTCGGTCTTGGTGAGCCATCCCTTGGTGCCTCCCTGGTTTGCGCCACAGCCCGCCTCCCTTGCCCACAGCCATTTCTGCGCCTGCGCCGCAGGGCAGGCTATAAGTAAAGCAATAACGAACAATATGGAAAATAAACGAGGCATAGAACTACCTCAAATGTATAAAGGAATAGCAGAATAAACGGATGCTGATTTGGCGTTTAGTTTAGAATTATTTCGAGGCTAAAAGAAACTGAAAGTATCAGCGTTTAGTTTGGATGAAATTCTTTCTTTTTAAATTCTTCTACCAAATCAGGGTTGTTTATTTTGTGTTCCATATCATCGCTGTTTTCGTGTATTATCTTAGAGACAATATCAAGAAAGTCGAGGGCGTGTTTTTTATTGATTGACGGGGTACTTACCGAAAAAGAAATAAAATCACTTATTACCTCGGTATAAATATTTTTACTTAGGTTAAATGGATCAACAACTACGTCTTCATGACGAGCGAATTTTAATCCAGTGTTGTACTCCCAAGCAGATATCGTCGGCAGTTTTTGAACAACTGAAGGAATGCTACCAATAAATTCGAAGCGGCAAATTGTTTTCCACCCCAGTGGAATTTCGTTTAGATGTTTTCCAGTCTGGTCTATAACATCAAGTAATTTAATATTAAAAAATTTTGGCAGTAATTTTTTTTCGTTCCCTGCGAGTATTACGTCAAATTTCGTGTTTATTTTATATTCGAATGGGGAAAAATCCACAAATAGCCATTTCGTATTTTGCTTCGTATATCGTTTTGTGCCAAGCAATTGATGCAATATTTTTTGGTTTACTACACCTTGAACCTGTAAATATTTGTTTTCCGTTTGCATTATGTCTTAAAGTTACGGTAAATTTATTTGCGGTTGAATAATTTCGACGAGTTTTTCTATTTCTAAAAGTGACATATAGCTGCTTTTATCTCG
>CAILMA010000639.1 GCA_903835145.1 uncultured Bacteroidota bacterium | reverse complement strand
GCTGGTTAACCTTACCCTTTTTATAGGCTATACAAATCCTGTTCATCGGGCAGGCAGCACATACCGGTAAAGCAGGTTTACAAATAGTTGCGCCAAAATCCATAATAGCCTGGTTAAAAGCACCTGGTTCTTTTGTATCTAGCTGGCTAAAGGCTATATCAGTAAATATCTTTTTGCCTTCTGATGAGTCAATAGGCGTTTCTACATCAAATATCCTGGAAAGCACACGGAATACATTACCGTCAACCACGGCATAAGGCTGATTAAATGCGAAGGAACTGATTGCAGCTGCGGTGTAAGGCCCAACTCCTTTTAGTGCAAGAATATCTTCGTATTGATGAGGAAATTTACCCTCGTTTTCCTTAGTTATAAACCGGGCCGTAAACAGCAGATTTTTACAACGGTTGTAATAGCCCAACCCTTCCCATAACTTAAAAACATGCTCGTCTTTAGCACCGGCAAGCTGCTGAATAGTTGGGTAGCGTTCAATAAAATTTTCATAATAACGCCAACCCTGTTCAACCCTTGTTTGTTGCAGGATAATTTCACTAAGCCATATTTTGTAGGGATCTTTTTCTCCCTTCCAGGGCATTTGCCGCTTATTGACTGTCTTATGCCATTGCATAAGTATGTTTGTAAAACTGCTTTTCTTCATGCTGTTGCCAATAATCGGTATGTGCAAAACAAATCAATTAATCCGCGTTTTAATAATTCAATTCTTTGCTTGTCAGCAAACAACATCTTCAAAAAAAATCTATTTTACTTTTATCTGTCACTTAATTATCCTACTTTAGTTTTAATCTATATTGCTTAGCCTAAACAAATAACCATGCGGAAATCAGATTTAATTAATAATATTTCAGACAAAACAGGCATTCCAAAAGTTGACGTGCTGGTAACACTGGAAACCATGCTGAAAGAAATAAAAGAAAATCTTTCAAAGGGTGAAAACATTTATATACGCGGCTTTGGGAGCTTTATCACCAAAAAACGCGCCGCAAAAATAGGCAGAAACATTAAGAAAAATGTAGCGGTTGAAATACCCGAGCACTACATTCCTGCATTTAAACCTTCAAAAGAATTCGTTAATGAAGTGAAGCATAATCATAAGGCTGATTAACTTTGCAGCCTAATTAGTATTTGTGAAAAAACAACAATACATTTTATTATCGTCTGCACTGGCAGTTTTTGTTCTCTTATTTTTTTTTGGAAAAACAACACCCGATAAAAAGAAAGATGCCGTTATTGCGGCATACCGCCCTGCAAGTGCTACCCTGTCAACAAATGATATCCTGGCCGATGCCAGGAAAAAGCTTAGTTCGGCACAACAGGAAAAAGTAACGCAGCTGGAAAACGCAGTTGTTCGCGGTGATGTAAAAGAACAGAAAATTAAAATCTTTACCCAACTGGCTAATTTCTGGGGAGACACTATTCACCAGCACCAGTTAAGTGCTTATTATTTGGGGGAAAGTGCCAAATTGGAAAATTCTGAAAAAAACCTCACCTTTGCAGCCCATTTGATGGTTGATGATTTGCTGGCGGAAGATAATCCTGCCCTGCAGAACTGGCTGGCAACAAATGCAAAAGCGTTATTTGAAAGTTCTTTACAGTTAAACCCGGCCAATGATTCATCCAAAATCGGGCTGGGCGCCTGTTATATGTTTGGAAATATTTCAGACAACCCGATGCAAGGTATTTTGGCGGTAAGGCAGGTGGTGGAGAAAAACCCGGGGAATTTGTACGGACAAATGATGCTTGGTTTGGGTGGTATAAGAAGTGGCCAATTGGATAAAGCCATCGAACGTTTCCAGATAGTGGTAAACAAGCAACCTGATAACCTGGAGGCTATTTTACACCTGGCCGAAACATATGACCGAAAAGGCGATAAGATAAATGCGGTAAAATGGTACAGGCAGGCAGTGGAATTGATTAGTGTACCTGAAGCTAAAAAAGAAATTGAAGATCGTATAAAAGCATTACAATAATATTTCTTGCTCATTTCCAGTCGATATTGTTCTTATCTTGTTCCGACTCGTATAGATTTGTGCCCGAACTACTATTTGCCTGACAACCCAATTCGAGAAAACTGCCGCCACATACAACACCGATCGCGTCTGCATTCCAATCACACCTTGTTGTGAGAATGAGTACGAATCCACACCTGCCACCGCAACGACGGACCGTACATGCTCGATGGTAACCACATGCACACTCGGCGTGACATACGAAACTGCGCCTTTGACACCAACCAGCAATCGGCAATGCACGTCTGTGTCTGCTGGATGCAATGCCGGATACTTCCAACAGTTTGATCATTTCATGCAAAAATATTACATGTACTTAAATAGTATCAATATTTCTACATGTCGCTATCGTCAGTATACTGAAATGATTTGTATGTTGATGATGATATAATAGTTGTATTCATAAATAATTGCTAATGCATTGTAATCAAGTGAGCATAAATTTCTAACAACTCTGCTCATGTCTTCTTATTATCAGGGTTGAAGCCACGCTAGTGAGTGACATTACATGCACCGCCGTGACAGAGTGTGT
>CAILMA010000638.1 GCA_903835145.1 uncultured Bacteroidota bacterium | reverse complement strand
ATTCAAATCCCCCGCAAAAAAGCTCGAAAATTTTTCCGTTTAGCCCGCAGAAGAATGAAACCCACGCTTGGCGTGGGTTTTTTGTTTGGGAAAGTTCCTTTAGGTTACAAGCGCTACTTGTCCCATTTTTTTTATAACTAAGGGAAATAACGATAAATTTCTTTCCTGTGAGCGAAAATAATTAGCCGTATTTTGTTGTCTTCCATTGTAAAACCCAGCCGATAATCAGCAATTTTAATGCGATAAGCGTTTGAAGAACCAGATAGCATTTTCACCCGGCTTAAATCTGAAATCTTGTCCGCTGGTTGCATCTTTTATAAAGCATTTTCAATTCGCAAAATTAGTTTACGATCTTTTATTTTGTCTATGTCTTTATTAAATGAAGGTGTTGACAGAACAAGCATCAGCGGATCATTATTTTTGCTTACTTAAAATACTCAGTGCGCTATCTACAGGCAAAGAAGGCTCTTCGCTCCGCTCTTTCATCATTGAAAGCAAAGCCAAATCCTCTTTTTGCTCATCGTTCAGCAATCTGGCTTTGAAATGCATTTTCCTCGCAAGGTCAAGAAACAATTTTGCCGAAGATTTATCATCTACATTTATCAAAATCGTACTCATTATATTGTCTTTGATGCGTTTTCACAAAGTTAAGGAATAACTTAGTATTCCATTATCGCCTTCAAATCCTCAACAAAATAGTTCGAAAATTTTTCCGTTTAGCCTGATTAGCGCGTTAGAAACGTCATTGGATGTTTCCGCACTATATAATTCTATTTTCGAATAGAAATCTTCTAAGGATGTAAAGTCTATTTTTGCGCTTGACATAGTTCAAAACTAACATTTAAATCAAAAATAGTTCTTTGGATTTTTCTTGATTGCACTTCGTCTCAACAAGAAAGCACATTGTTCCTGCCCAATATTGACACAATGCAGCCAAGAAATAGAAAACTGCTAACACCACAAATCAAGCTACTTTACCTGAATAACTGAAACAACGAATGATAGGTCTGTTCCAATTGTTCTTCGGTCCACTTGGATCCGGTGATTTTGTTTGGTTTTACAAGTGGCGGAGTATAAATGTCTCCGGTTCTTAACTCATATAGGTCGGCAGCGAGATAGTATAACTGCTCCAATTGAGGGTCTTCTGTGAATAAGGACGTCAGCCTTGACTCGTCCATTGATTTTACGGTTTCAAATGCCTTCCTACCCAGTGAAACAACCCACGCCCGGTAATAATCAAATTCATCATCACCGCATCCGCCGCGAACAATGTATGCAAGCGCCCATTGGTCCCACGAATTGAGGTCGTTGACACAACGTATAAACCATTTGTCAAAGTTCTTCAATTCTTTTTCGGGGAAGTGCTCGAGTTTATTGCGCAAATTTTCAATGAAATCGCCGCTGTTAGTAGTCCCAGCACGCGATTCATCGATTAATAGCCAGAATATGTTTTCGTCAATTTTCCTTTTATCAGTTGCCGGTTTAGGTATGGGTCGCGCCAATTTATAAACCTGTTCGTAGAGCAACGCTGCCTTTGTTTGCTCCTGTTGAAGTCCAAGTTTTTTGAGTCCTTCCATGTATGTTGTTATCCCTTCTAAAGCAAATTTCCGGTGATGTGCCAGTTGTCTGTCAGGAGGCTCTGTGCTGTGGTACGGATTAAAACCGGAAAGATCCAGATTCTCCAGGTATTCCAGGAGTTCTATAGTAGGCTTATAACCTTTAAAGCTCCAAACATTTTCAATCCTTTGCCGCAAGATTCCTTTCCAGAAACGAACAAATAAAGTACACTCTCTTTGCTCAATAAATTTTTCCAATATGGGAAGCGCAACTACATCGCTATTTCCAGCATCCCAATTCTCCAGAACATAGTTAATGATTTCATTGTATTTCTTTTGTTTCCACCAGTGATCAATAATAAGCTCATTTGCTTCGTCCATAGTTAAGGTATTAAGCCCGGCTTTTTCCCGTTCTTTATTCCTTTGTATCAACTCTCTATTAAAGAGACTGTAACTCATTGGGGAAGATTTTTTGAAATTGGTCCATCTTGATGGTACTGACGGTCGGGAACCGAATCGTCCTCAAGATAGAAAAATGAGCATCGTGTGTGACGAGATACTGAGCAACAGTAGCAATGTAATGACGAGAACATTAGTGTCAATGACTACATTTAGCATCAGAGTCGTTTTCTGTGAGCCAGTTGTTCATTTTTTCATTGCCATACCCTTTTTGCTCCCATATGTCGTCGGCCTGGGCAATAGCTTTGGAAGCAAAATATTTTGCGAGGTAACGTTTTGTGTTTACCAAATCAAAATCAGCGATATCGGAAGCGTACAATTTTAAAAGTTCCTGCTGAATGTTACTTACCGAAGGTGTTACCAACATAAATTTATATCCTATGTATCAAAGTTAAGCATATTTCATAGAATTACTGTTCGCGAATCAAATTTATTATTTGTTCAATGTATTCTTTGGTTCGAGGGTGCGACTACTCTAACTCAAATTGTTTGTATAGATGAACACGATTGCACCGGGCAAATAGTGCGTCTAAATAAAATGGATGATTATCGCAGCAATTACGTCGCAATTTCCTCTGGCATAGTGCCCGGTTTGGCATAGGTGAGGCGGGCGATGCGGCGGGTGAGGTGGTAGCTATCGAGACCAGAGCAGGTGATGGTGCCGGCTTTTTCGAGGTCTACGAAGCCATCGGGCTGGAGTGTTTCTGTAGGTATGGACACGTATGTTATCTCGGCGATGATCATGATGGTGCCGTTGAGCTCAATGTCTATTTTCTGCCGGAACGTTGCGCCTATCTTTACATAACTCTCCGCTACGAAGGGTGCGTAGTAGCCGGGGATGTTTTCTTCGGTAAGGTCTGTTGCATCAAATTCTGATACGTCGCCGGGGTAACGGGCGGATGTCTGGTGTGCGGCTTTGTAAAAACCCTCGCGCACGTGGTTAACAGTGAATATCCGGGTCTCGAGGATGTTATCAAGGGTGTGCCGCTCAACAGAATCTGGGCGAATGATAAAACCGAATAGCGGAGGGTTGGCGCCGATATGAACAAATGAGTTGAATGCAGCGAGATTGCTTTGGCCCTTTCTGTTGCGGGTTCCAATGAGCGAAAGGCTCTTGAAGCCTCCCAGTGCATTGATAAACACTGCTCTGTAACGCTGTTCAAATGCAAGTATGTCCTTGCTGTAGTATTCTGTTCTGTTCATTTTTTGATGTCAATATTTTTGGGTCCCCGCTTACTATTGTGCGGTTTGTTGTTGGAAGGTCAATTGTTGTTTTCCGGTGTTAGTGGATAACGTTTTTGTTCGGCTGGTTTCGCCGAAGTTTAGATTGGGGTTGCCTGAGGTCCTGTTGTTGCCATCATCGTTTTGAAATTTTGTTGTTTGTGATGGCGCGTTGGCGTGTGCACTTGAAGCGGTCGATGTCTTGAGAGCGGGTTTTCTGGTGTTTAGTTTTACAGGCTTCAACACGCGCGCGCCATAATTTATAGCTGCGAAATTTCAGCTGCTCTTTCATGAGCTTGCGCACGTCACTTTCCGTTAATCCGAACTGGTATTTTATGGCATCGAATGGCGTGCGGTCTTCCCATGCCATTTCAATGATTCTATCGATGTCGATTGTAGTTAGCGCTGTTTCGCTTGATTCAATGACTGCATCGGCGATATCCGGCGAGCCGGTGAAAAAAGAAGGGGTATCGTAGTCAGGTACCATGGTTATTGATTAAAATTAGTAAGGTTCTGTTTTTATACATCTAAAATACCGTCTGTACATTATTAGCACAGAATTGGGGTATTTTGTTTAACAAAAATACAAAAACATTAAACAAAACAATGCAAACTATATTGAATCTTTCGATAGTAAGATGAAGGCCGCATTTTCACCTTTATGACACAAAAAAAATGCGGGCACCAACCGGCACCCGCATTTTATAAAATGATAGCAACTTTTGTTTTATTCTACTACAATTTTTTCAGTATACAATTTGCCATCAGCACTTACATTGAGGATGTAAATACCTGAAGCAAGGTTGGTCATGTTGAATTGAAGTGATTTTTCGTCAGTTGTCTTTGAGTCTATTACTTTACCAGTCATGTCAGTAAGTACAGCTGTTGTGCTCAGGGTATTGCCCGTAAGCTCAATAGTAACCATACCGTTTGTAGGGTTAGGGTAAACCTTGATACCATCTGCTTCCTGTGTAGCTGCAACAGTAGGCTGGTTATCAGCACGGCTGCCGGTAACACTTACTGTGCGAATACCACTGTTGGTAAAGCAATTGTTAAACGTTGTATAGCTTATGCTAACTGTACCTACAGATACACCAGTAACATAACCAGTACTTGAAATGGTAGCGATGGACGGACTTCCACTGCTCCAAACACCACCAAGTACTGGGCTAACAATGTGTATAGTATTACCTACGGCAACTGTAACCGGACCGGCAAATGTACCTGTTGAAGGAACGCCCTGTACGGACTGAGTTCTTGCAGCCGTAACAACACCGCAACCAGAAGTATAGACATAAGAAATGGTTACACTGCCGTTGGCAACACCAGAAACAACACCACCAGCACTTACAGTAGCGATACTGCTATTGCTGCTGGCCCATGTGCCACCACTTGCGGCATCTGTCAATGTAATAGCAGCACCTGTACATACTATACTCGGGCCTACTATAGCATTAACTACACCCGGAGCGTCGACAGGTAGGTAAAAATTAGTGGAATTTGTGCACCCACCACTTGCTATCTTGTAGTTCATTAATGCCATACCGGCTGTAACGCCTGTTACTACACCATCACTTGTGTAAGTAACGTTTACTGTGCCTCTGTACCATGTGCCACCTGAAGGCGAACCGTAAAGCGTAGTGGAACTACCAATACAAACAGCTCTTGCTGCACTGGTTACCACTGGTGGGGCTGGAATTGGACGTACTGTAACATTGAATTGCGTATTAGAAGACGTAGTACCATCAGAAATCTGAACAACGAAAGAATCGGTGCCTGAATAGTCGGCAGTTGGTGTGAAGTACAATCCTGGAGGCGTGATAGCTGCGCCCGTGCTCACGGTAGAGTAAGCCACAACCGCTGTACCATGGTGAGGTGCAGAAAGCAGACTCCATGTAAGTGTTTGACCATGATCGAGGTCAACAGCACGTAAGTTAGCACTGATAGAAGAGTTGATAAAGTTAGAACATACCGCAAGTGTTTGAGTTGAACCGACCGTAAAATAAGGTACATAGTCGAATGTAACGGTTACAGAACGCGTTGCATAGCTGGTACCGCAACTGCCGGTAACTGCATAAGAAATAACAACACTACCAGTAGCAATACCCGTTACAACACCAGTGCTTGAAACGGTAGCTAACCTTACGTTAGAACTGCTCCAGGTACCACCTGAAGTACTGTCGGTAAGTGTAATGGTTGTACCAGCTTCCACGGTAGAACTACCGCTTATTGCAGCAGCATATGGCGGAGTTGAGATTATTACAATTCTTGAGCTGTTATCTGTACCACAGGTATTGGTAACTGTGTAAGAGATTGCAGCACTGCCCGGTGAAACGCCAGTGACATTGCCTTCGGCATCAACTGTTGCTATTGCGGTGTTGGAGCTCGTCCAAGTACCACCGGTGCCAGATGTGCTATAAGTAGTAGTAGCAGTAGCACAAACTGGTGAGGTACCGCTTAAAGTACCTGCATCAGCCAGTGGACTAACGATGATGATTTTTGTAGCATAGTCTGTACCGCAGCTGTTGGTAGCTGTGTAAGAAATAGTGGCACTACCTGCACCAACGCCGTGTACTGAACCACCGCCAGTTACTGTTGCCACTGAGGCATCGCTGGTTGTCCATGAGCCACCTGTGCCGGTAGTAGTTAATGTAGT
>CAILMA010000637.1 GCA_903835145.1 uncultured Bacteroidota bacterium | reverse complement strand
ATCTGATAATCTGCCCCTGTGACCATCCCGCCCTTCAGCGGGATACGCTACCGGGCTGCGCTACTTCCCGAATTCTACAGGAAATTATTATCCTGCAAATATCGTTTTATTCCCCGGTTCTTAATGTTTCTAAAGAGCTACTGTAAAGTATATAAACTACGAACTTCATCTGATAATCTGCCCCTGTGACCATCCCGCCCTTCAGCGGGATACGCTACCGGGCTGCGCTACTTCCCGAATTTTTCGGATAAATTCCGTTTTTCGGAGGGCAAAGATAGGAATTGTGCGGGAAATAGAAATGCCGTGCAATTGTAAATTTGATATTCTAATTTTGCTGAAACGTTTAGTCCGTTTTGGCATCACGATGTTTAGGTACAGGGGAAGGGCGCGTACATTTAAACAAAACTTCACGCTTGCAGCATTTCTATCGTTTACGGCGGGGATTGTAAATATTAGTGGTGTGCTGGCGCTGGGTGTGCTTTGTACTAACGTTACCGGGCACTTCGCGTTCTTCGCTGAGGGTGTGCTTACAGATGGTTCTTTCTTCGGCGCCCATTATCTTTTTTACATTTTTTTCTTCCTGTTTGGCTCCTTTACCGCAAGTTTTTCCATAGAATATTTTATGGTGAAGAAAAGTGCTGCACCACACTACCCGGCTATGTTGCTGGAGCTACTGTTGCTCACTTCAATTGGCCTCCTGGGCGATTACTTAATAAGATTGGGGTTTAATAAACCCTACATCGCGTATATTTTGTTGTTTGCTATGGGGCTCCAAAACTCGCTGGTAACTAAGGTTTCAGACGCAAAAGTGAGAACAACCCACCTTACGGGCCTTTTTACGGACCTTGGTATAGAGCTATCGCAGTTGTTTTTTTATAAAAAGCCAGACGAGCGGCGGCGGCTACTGCACAGTATAGAGCTGCGCGGTAGCATCATTGCTTTCTTCTTTTTGGGTTGCATTGCAGGTGGGTTGATCTATCTTAAATTTCACTTGTATGTATTGCTTCTGGCAGCCTTTACTATTGTGATTGCCCTCATTTATGACAACCTGAAACTAACTATTTATAGAATAAAGCGCCGTTTTAAGAAGGACGAAAAAGAATAACATCTACTATTTCGCCCGCATCTTGTTTCCTTTTGCTTCGTGAGTTACTTCAGCAAGTCCCAGCTGCTCCATGAGAGGAGGAACGTACATGCCAAAGCGGCCGCGTAGTCCTTTTTTCAGCCCGTACCAGCCACCAGCCGGGTTGTGCTCAGAGCGGCCCCATGCCTCAACAGTGCCGTCTTTTGCAGGTTTTTGTTCATCAGCGCTCCCCAGCTCCATCCAGTCGCCATGAGCCTTTAGCATTTCGTGGAGGTCGTTGATGCAGTTAATGTTGTAGTGCAGCACTGTTTTACCTACGGTGCATACCAGCACTTCTTTCCCGTCTTTCTCTTCCACGTGCATGGTACAGTCTGATGACAAAGGCGGAGTCTTCAGCTCCATTGGGTTTGCTTTTGTGCCTATATTGTATTGCATATCCGGTGTGGTTTAGTTGTAAGAGGAAAAAGACCGGATGGAAAGGTATTAAATATTATCGGATTCAAAAAAATGTGCTGCCAGTAATTGTTCCAGAATTTGCTTCACTGTAGGCCATTCTTCTGGTATTATGCTGTAGTATGCTACATTACGCACTTCCCCCTTTCTTATAAGTAAGTTTCGTAAAGTACCTTCAAATTTTGCGCCGATCCGTTCAATTGCCTTTCGGGAGCGCACGTTTTTATCCCACGCCGCAATTAACACCCTCACTGTTTTTAGTATCTCGAAGCAATAGGTGAGCTGCAATAGCTTGCATTCTTCGTTGTAGCCCTTCCCCCAATATTCCGGTTGGTACCAGGTAACCCCAACTTCAAGATTTCTATGCTCTTCGTTTATTTGCAAGAACCGCGTACTGCCTATTATAGTATCGGTTTTTTTGTCGATTATTGTGAAAGGGTACTGTTCTCCTGTTGCTCTGAGTTGTATGGCTTCATTGAGGTGGCTGCGCATGGCATCTTTATCGCTGCCATCGAAATAAAACCAAGTCCAGATTTCATTGCTTCTGCCTGCTTTAATCAATCCATCGAAGTGTTCTTCCCGCATGGGTGTCAACACAATTTTCCTGCCTTCTAAAACAAGAGGGTGTTTAATCCAGTTCATAAAGTGATTTCGATTTGCCAGAAAATTGCGATACTTTCCGGGGTTTTGCCAATTCCATTAGACTAAGTAAATTTGACAATGATTAAAATGGCTAAAAAAAAATATTGAAAATTGTATGTTTGCCGAATTGGAGCTATTGGCGCGCGTGCTTTTTCTTTTGACGGTAGTTGCTATCTTTGACTTTTTAGAAATACTCCTGCAGTAAGCCCAATGAAATTAATAGCCTAAATAAAAAATCACCCTGAAAAATACTATTCTGATACTTGGCGGAGATGGCTACATCGGTTGGCCATTAACAATGAAAATTGCTGTTCAGCATCCCGAAGACAAAATCATCTTTATGGATACGGAATGGAGGCGCCATACGCTACCCAGGCTCGGTTTTAAATCTGCCAGCCCAATTAGTACTCCCCTGGAGCGCATTCAAACGTTCAGGGAGCAATATTCTTTGAACAATCTGCTCTACATAAAGGCCGACATTAATTCCAAGAGACTCGAAGAGGTGATACGGGTTGAGAAGCCGGTGGTGATTTATCACCTCGCACAGCAACCCTCGGCACCCTACTCCATGAAGGGAACGGACGAGGCTATTTTTACGCTTCAAAACAATGAATCAGGCAATATGCGCCTGCTTTGGGCCGTAAAACAATTTGCTCCGGCCGCACACATTGTGAAGCTGGGTTCGTTTGGGCAATACGCTAAAAGCGAAATTGACATTCCGGAGGGACATTTTATACCGGAATACAATGGTAAAAAAGCAGGAAGGCCGCTACCATTTCCGCGGGAGGCCGATGATATTTACCATATATCCAAGATCAATGATTCTAATTATGTGGCAATGGCCTGTCGCCAATGGCAACTCCGCATAACTGAGATCATGCAGTCAACCGTTTTTGGGATACTTACCCGGGAGATGAGCAATTGCCCCGGCTTATATACGCGCCTGGATTACGACGAGTGTTTTGGTACTGTGGTCAACAGGTTTATGGCTCAGGCAGTAGCCGGTCACCCACTTACAGTATTCGGAACGGGGGAACAACGAACCGGACTAATGCCACTTAAGGACGTAACGGAGTCGCTTGCGCGGTTTACCTACGATCTTGCAGCGGCAGGTGAGCACCGCATTATTAACCACGTAACAGAGACCCATCTTACCGTTAATGAAATAGCCGCAGCCATAGCTTGCGTGGCCCGGGAGAAGAACATTATTGTGACTACAGATCATGTGCACAACCCTCGTGGCGAAAACGAAAACGTGAAACTGGATTATGCAATAGAGACCCGTTATATTGATAACTACACACAGCGGTCAGCATTCAACGACGTGGTCGGGGAGACACTGGACGTTTTGGCAAGGAATAAAGCCAATATTGATTTACAATCGTTTACACCGCACATAAGCTGGTCTGGAAGACCTGACGATAATAGGAAAGGGAAGCGCTCCGCTGCAAGCCCGGGTGTAAGCCCGGATATTGAAGACGGCAAGTACTGGGATGCATTCAGGAAGATATATTTCCCGTCCCGCAGAATAAACCTCAACCCCGGTACACTCGGAACACTTTCTGTGCCTGTCATCAATTCGCGCAATCAGTCGGACGGGTATTCTAATCTCGAAGCCTCTCCGCTTGGCATCTATCAGGATGCGCAGTTAAAGCTTAATGAAATAGGCCGGTTGGTAAAGGAGTTATGGCCGTCGGACGAATTTGAGATTGTAGTAACGCCAAGTATTACTCAGATTGTTAACCTGCTGAGTTTAAATTTATTGCGCAGGTTTTATACTTCAGGCTCTGGGCCCTACACAGTTGTGACCACGTATCATGAGCACAGCGGTGGGTTAGGTTGTTTTCACCACCTGCCTGAGTATGAAGTTATTTATCTGACGGACGATATCTGGAACGACCGCGTTTTGTTGGCAGAGTCGATAGCTCAATTGCAGCCGGAAGTCGTTCTGTTTTCGCATGTATTGCACGATACAGGCGTGGAGTTGCCCGTTGCGGAGTTGTGTGCAACCATACGGCAGGCAGCGCCGTGTTGTAAAATAATTGTTGACGCAGCGCAGTCGCTTGGTCTTTATAAAATACCCTTCAGCGATGCCGACGTGATACTTAGTAGCACTCATAAGTGGCTCTATGGCCCCCATGGCGGCGGTCTTATGTGGATAAGGCACAGTTTTGCCAAGTGGCTTGAAGGGATGTTTTGGAATGAAGCCAGCAACTCATTGGTGCGCCATATCGGCTCGTTTGAATCTCATGGGGGGCAGGATTTCTTTTTGTATTCCGGTATTCTGGAGGCGCTGCAATTGTACAAGAACACCGGCGCAGATATTATTTGGAAGCGATCATGCTACCTGGGCGACATAGCGCGGCGCAAGATAGAATCGATACTGGAAGTCGCAGGTGTGGCGTATCAATTCCTTAATTCACCCGGCACAAATCCGGTAATCAGTATAGGGTTTTATACCTACGACCCTTACCCGCTGTATCATTACCTCAATGAGCACATGATACACATAAAATGTATCAAGAATCAGCGCGTGGGTGATACCACGTTCCATATTCTGCGCATTGGTTTGCCTTACTACGAAACGCTGGAACGGGTACATTTTGCAATGAGTGAAATGGAGTATTTCATGCAGCAGGAGCGGAAACCTTCTGCTACAGCTCTTTAAACATAAATACGTACTGATCTACCTTGCTATAGTCATTGGTAATGTAGAATTCATATGCTGGCATGAGTTTATTGGTCATGAGGGTTATCATTTCTATGCCCTTCTCCTTGCATATTGCTTCGCAGTGGGCCATTATTTGCTTGCCGATGCCCCTGCCTTGTTTTGTGCCATCAACGAATAGTTCATCAATGAAAAGCTGATCGTTGGTCCACCATGTTTTTATGTGCCCGAACATAGCCCCGCATACCACTCCATTGTCTTCTGCCACAAGGCCAGTGAAGTTTTGGGCACCGGCATATTCAGTGAGGTATTTTACAGCCTTGTCGTGCTCCCAACGGTAGTTCCAGGGCATTTGGTTATAGGCGGCCATAAATATGCGTGCACAGGCATCGGTATCGTTAGGGGAGAATGGTCTGATGGTCATAAACTGTTTTATTTAGCAGTGGTCAAGGGCATTTTGCAGCAACCTTGCCAGTTCTTTTACGTTGGGATTCAGGAACATGGTTTTGTGGTCTCCGGGTACGTCTATTACATGAACACCACCCAGCGCAAACTTCTTCCAGCCAAGGTATTTAAAATCGTCAACAAAATAAATTCGTGTCATTGCCTTAAACAAATGCAGGGTACCATTAAAAGGCTGCATATGGTAGTTGTTCAGTGCGGTAATGTGTTTTGCATTTATTTTACTGAGGTTAAGGTCAATACCGGATAGCTCAGGTTCTTTTTCTACACCAAGTTTCACATGAGCTATAAACTCTCCAGCAATCCCCATCTGTGGATTTTCTTCGATAAACTGTTTGACGATGGTT
>CAILMA010000636.1 GCA_903835145.1 uncultured Bacteroidota bacterium | reverse complement strand
TGTCGTTGCCTATTACAATAGTGGTGCGTTCGTTTTCGGTCGATGATTTTGGGTGCCATGCCACGAGGTACTTACCCGGATGGTATTTCATGTACTTAATCAGCCCGCTAACAGGGTTACGGTTTACGTGCACATTAATAGGCGACATGAATATAGACACCTGCAGGCGTTTGTCCTTAAAATACTCAGGTTCAAAGGCTTCTTCAATTACTAGAACCTTACCATCGGCAGGACAAATTATTTTATTTTCGCCGTGTATCATGTTGCGGAATGGAAGGCGGAAGAAAGCCACAACCCAGAACCAAAGCACGAATGCTGCAAAAGTTATAATGGCGGTAAGCCAGTTGATGTGTAACAGATTTACGGAATAACCAATGGCTATCCAGAGGACGGTTGCGATTAAAATATATTTGTATCCTTCGCGGTGAATTGTCATAGTTGTAATTGAGCGGCAAAAGTAAGGTAATTTTAAAATTGCCCGTTGTTTAGTTGAAAATAGGTTTCCAATAACGCATGTTTTTGCTTGCCATTATTTGTAAAATTATATATTTACACTTGGTATGGTCGAGACATTGCTGGAGCTGAAACGGGGACTGATACATTTATTATACCCCAACTTATGCGAGGGGTGCCGCAAGCCCCTCGTAGGTCAGGAACATGTGTTGTGCCTGGCCTGCGCTGCTGAAATGCCCGAAACCGGCTACAACAATATCCCGGGCAACGAAACAGAAATGAGGTTTGCCGGCCGGATTCCCTACAAGCATGCTGCCTCACTTGCCTATTTCACAAATGAAGGGTTACTACAGCACCTGATGCACGGCCTTAAGTACAAGAATCAGAAACAAATTGGTTACTACCTCGGTGAGCAACTCGGAAAAAGCCTGATGGAGACCCATTGGATCAACGAGATAGATTGCATCGTACCAGTCCCCTTGCACCCGGCAAAGGAAGCAGCCCGAGGTTACAACCAAAGTTTACTTATTGCCGAAGGCATGAACAAGATAACAGAAATACCGGTGTTAACTGGCATTCTCAGCCGGAACAGACAAACCGAAAGCCAGACAAAGAAGACAAGAAGTGAACGTGTTGAAAACATGAAAGACGCGTTTTCGGTCTTGGATTGGTCGTTTATAAAAAATAAACATATACTGTTGTGTGATGATGTATTGACTACTGGTGCCACGCTTGAAGCCTGTGGTTTGGCGCTGCTAATGGAAGAAAGTGTAAAAATAAGCATCGCAACCATTGGTATTGCGGTATCTTAACGCTTATATTTGCACAGTTTTTTATTGAGGATGTTGGTTAAGAAATAAATTCACCATACCTTACACGGTTAGTGTGCAATACACTAACGATTAAAGGCATTATTTAACATTATTGTTTATGAAGAAACACTTTTTGTCGGCATCATTGGTACTATCAACCTTAACTTCATTTGGCGCCGGTTACCAGGTAAATCTGGAAGGTTTGCGCCAGATGGCTATGGGCGGATCAGGTACGGCCTGGCCGTGGGATGCATCTACCATTTTTTACAACCCAGGAGGGCTTTCCCGCCTGAAGAGTATTCAGGTATATGGCAGCCTTGCAGATATTATGCCAGCTACAGCTTATGGTAACACACAGGGGTCTACAACTACAAAATCGCAGACCTTCACTCCATTTAACGTATATGTTGGTGGTACTATAAAAGAAGGCAGCCGCCTTGGTTTGGGTTTGGGTATTTACACGCCATTTGGTACAGGACTTACCTGGAACAATGACTGGCCCGGCAGATACCTTGTACAATCAATAAGTCTTTCCTGCGTATTCGTGCAGCCGACAATCAGCTATCGCATTTCTGATTTAATATCAGTCGGTGGTGGTTTCATATACGCTTCAGGTAATTTTGCTCTTAACCAGGCTTTGCCAGTTCAGGATATGAATGGCAATGATGGAACAGCGCACCTTAAAGGTACCGGCAACGGTGTTGGTTTTAACCTTGGAGTGCAGATGAAAGTTAACGAGCACCTGCAGTTTGGCGTTACTTACCGCTCGCAGGTAAATATGGACTTGAACGGTGGCAGGGCAACATTTGATGTTCCTGCGTCCCTTTCAACTACATTCCCTAATACTCAGTTTGTATCTTCTCTGCCGTTGCCACAGGTGTTTTCGGTGGGTATAGGCTTCAAGCCGCTTGCGAATGAAATGCTGACTATGCAGTTTGATTTGAACTATACAGGTTGGAATTCCTACGATTCTTTAAGGTTTGATTTCGCTACTCAGACTTCATCGTTAAAAAATATGCACGTACCGCGCCACTACCGGAATACACTTACTCCGCGCCTTGGTGGTAACTACAAGATAAGCAAGGTAGTTTCAGTAATGGCTGGTGCATCTTACGACCCAACCCCGGTTACAACCGGGTTTGTCTCTCCTGAACTTCCGGATGCTGACAGGATTAATGTATCCTGCGGTGCATCAGTAAAACCTTTCAAGAGGCTTACTATTATGGCTGCTATGGAGTTTACTACAACTGCGAAACATGCTGCTACCTATAATTACGGCAATTTTAATGGTACTTACACTACTCAGGCTATAACTCCGGGTATTGGACTTTACTACAATCTATAATTAAACTGATAAAAATATAAAAATGAAGAAAATATATATCATTGGTGCCCTGGCATGTAGTATTTCAGCATGTAAACCCAGTGTAAATATTACAAAGGCACCAACAGCCGGTAATGCAGTTTTTACCAATTATCTGGCTGTAGGTAACTCGTTAACAGCTGGTTTTGCTGACAATAGTCTTTATGTAACCGGTCAGTTGAATTCCTATCCGCAACGTTTATTTGAACAGTTTTCAAAAATAGCTGTGCACGGTGCAAGTGGTGATTTTTACCAGCCATTGCTGCACAGTGATATGGGTTTTGGTCCTCAGGATACCAGTGCCCCACCTCCCGGCCTCAACTTCAGGCCAAGAAAGGTGATAGGAGAAGTTACTAATTGCCTCGGCGTTACGTCTCTTGCTCCAGTAAACCTTCCAGGTTATGCGCCTGATGCTCAGGATGCAATGCAGTATCAAAGCCCTGGTCCTAATGGCCAGATTAATAACATAGCAGTTCCGGGTATCCGTGTTGCCGACTACCCTGTATTGGGCTACGGTGCTGGTAATCTCTATGCCGCACGTTTCTACCACAATCCGAGTACAAGCACACCGCTCGATGAATTGCAATACAGCGTTGCCAACCTCCACCCAACTTTCTTCACAATGTGGCTTGGTGCCAACGATGTGTTAGGTTATGCGCTTGCAGGTGGTCAGGGTAATGGTGCAGGTACTGCAACTCCAGCAATCTACAACTACTACAGTTCTAATGACATCACTCCGGCTTCTGTGTTTCAGGCTAACTTTGACACAGCAGTACAAGTGGCAGTAAGTACAGGTGCAAAGGGTGCACTTATTAATATTCCTGATGTAACCTCTATTCCATTTTTTACGGCAATACCAGCAAATGGTTTGTACATCACCCGCCAGACACTTGCAGATTCTTTAACCGCTTTTTATGCTTCAAAGAATTATGTGTTTAAACTCGGACCTAACTATTTCATTATTCAGGACAATGCCGGTGTTACAAGGCAGGCAGTTCCGGGAGAGTTGATTTTGTTGACAACACCGATGGATTCCTTGAGCTGCGCAGGCTGGGGTAGCATCAAGCCAATCTTGAAACAGTATGTACTTACTACCGATGAGATTCAGAACATCAAAAACATGACCAGCCGTTTCAACGATATCATTTCGCAGGCAGCACTTAGGAATAACCTCGCACTTGTTGACATGAACAGTTACATGAGCAAGATTCAGTCAGGTATTGTTTACAATGGTATCACCTACAGCACTCAGTTTATTACTGGTACTGCGTTTTCTCTGGATGGTATACACATGACTCCACGTGGTTATGCAGTAATTGCAAATCAGATCATTCTTGCTATCAACAAACAATATGGTTCAACAATTAATCAGATAGATCCTAATCAATACAACGGTCTTATGTTTCCATAATGTTCAAATATTTTTTGAAAAGCCCGCTCTAATCAGCGGGTTTTTTTGTGGCAGGTAGTTGGGCAAATTTTGGTTTTGGAATAGGGACAGTTGCGGTGGCTATAGAAAATTGGTAAACTTAAATTAATATGACAGGCGAAGCTTGGCTATTATATTTGTAATCAATAGGTAATGATATGGAAAGTATTGTAGTATTCTGCGGTTCAGGTGCGGGTAATAAAGACAGCTACCGCGAAGCTGCCTACTTGCTGGGAGCGACCCTGGCTGCACTTAATATTAAAGTAGTCTATGGCGGGGCACGTATCGGGCTCATGGGCGCGGTAGCCGACGGCGCGTTGAATGCCGGCGGGCAGGTGATTGGTGTGATCCCCGGGTTCTTAAAGACAAAGGAAGTTGCCCATGAGCGCCTGAGTGAATTGATTACGGTTGATACTATGCATGAGCGCAAGCTGAAAATGCATGACCTAAGCGATGGTATCATAGCCCTGCCCGGCGGGTGGGGTACCATGGAAGAACTGTTTGAAATGCTCACTTGGGCACAGCTTGGCCTGCATGGCAAGCCGGTAGGCCTGCTGAATATAAACGGATATTACGACCCGCTCATTTCGCTGTGCGATACTATGGTTGCTGAGGGGTTTCTGCAAGCGGGGGTAAGGGAAATGTTGCTTACCGATGTGAAGGTAGATAAACTGATTGCAAAAATGGAAGCCTGGCAGCCGCTGAAAACGGCACCCTTGATAAACGGGCAAACGACCTGACACAAGAATTATAGCTTCAAATAAAATGGGTTGGATGTACAAAACATCCAACCCATTTATTGTAAAGTGAGCAATAAACGGCTCGGCTTATTGTTTTGTTACAACTACTTTACCCCGTTGTGTAACGCTGCCTGATTTATCAGTAATTGCATAGAAGTAAAGACCCGATGCAATATTCGAGACATCCATTGTGCCGCTACCTGTAATAGTCTTGTTGCTGATAAGCTGGCCATTTACAGCGTAAAGTGCGCAAGTAAATTCTTCGTTGTTCGCAGCATCGAAATGCAGTGTGCTTGTTGCCGGGTTAGGGTAAACTGCTACTGAATTTGTACCTTGATTCACTTCTATAACTGAAGATGGAACCTTTGTTTTCATAGCAACATCATCCACCCACAAAGTACTTCCTACTGCATTTGCTGCGCCACCGGCACTGCTTGCAAAGTTGATACGGATAGTATCTGGTGTAAGTGTGCTTGCTGTGTAGTTTACAGTTGCAAATACCTGAGTAAAGGTAGTACCGGGACCGATTTTTACTGACCCAACGCCAATAACGGAGTCATAGCCTGCTATCATTTTCAGCGCAGATACGGTAAGGATACCGCTATCGCCTGTGCCGCCCTGAGTGTATTTAACCCATGCGCTTACTGTATCAATAATGCTGCTAACAGCGGTGCCACCTGTAAAGGTAGGCGCACCAGGGCCTGAGGCCGTGATAGCAATATGCGTTTGGGCGTTGCTAAGGATGCCGGGGAAAATCCCGAGTGTATCCTGATGTGCGGTTACCATGCGGGCTGAATACATGCCAGTGTGCACATTTGCGCTACCGCTATCCTGAAACAACTGCGTTTTCCATGCACTGTCAGGTGTTGAAATTAAGCTAAATGAATGCGCATACTCGCCAAGTGCGATAATCAAAGTGTCCTCACCGGTCCAGTAAGTTGGTGCCTGCACGAGTTTTGCGGTTGTTCCGCCCGATGATGTTACGCGCCAAGCCTCAAAGCTGGCGTTCGGCACAGCCTGCGCAAAGGAAGTAGCAGCAAATGCCAATGCACTTAAAATTAAGTAGATTTTTTTCATCTTTTGTATGGTTGATTTTAGCGCACGAAATTAAGCATTTAAATTTTGCAAACATGCATTTATAGCAGAAAAATCTGGTATATCGCTTGCGTTCTCTAAAACTTCGGCGTAGCGCACGGTTCCTTCGGTATCAATTACAAATGCTGAGCGTTTTGAAACGCCGTTCATATCGTTGAAAAATGATGCATAAATAGTATCGTAGGCAGTTGACACTTCTTTGTTGAAGTCGCTTAAGAGCGGGAAGTTCAAATTCTGCTCTTTTTTAAACTTATCGAGTGAGAACAAAGAATCTACTGAAATGCCGAATACCTGTGCATTTGTGCTGTTGTAAGCTGCTATGTTGTCGCGCACTGAGCAAAGCTCCTTAGTGCAAACGCCGGTGAATGCGAGCGGGAAAAACAACAACAATACGTTTTTGCCACGGTACTCGCTAAGTGTTACTTTGTTTTTTTCGTTGTCACGCAGAGTGAAATCAGGGGCTTGCTGCCCTATTTGAATAGCCATTACAGATGTGTTTTTATGAGTCGCAAAATTAAGTAAAATGGGTTACCACTGCTATTGATTTTGTTGTTGCATTATTCAATTGCATTTATAAACGTACTGTGTTTTTTCGTGTGGGATATCGCCCGTAAGCTCCTAAAAATGCCAATTGCAGGCCAGCGGCCTGCAATTGGATAAAACTATTGTTCCTATAGCTTACACCGTCATTTCCTTCACATCAGTAGCTATTACCAGCCTGCCGGCGGTTTTTGCTTTAATTTCATCGAGGGTTACGCCGGGTGCATATTCTCTACAACAGAAACCATCGGGTGTGACATCGAATACGCCGAGGTCAGTAACTATTTTTTTAACACAGCCCACGCCCGTTAATGGAAGGCTGCATTTCGGTAACAGTTTGCTCTCGCCTTTAGGGTTGGTGTGTTGCATAGCAACTATAATGTTTTTAGCCGCCGCCACAAGGTCCATAGCGCCGCCCATGCCTTTTATCATTTTCTTTGGTATTTTCCAGTTGGCTATATCGCCGTTGTCGGCAACTTCCATTGCTCCAAGCACGGTGAGGTGCACCTTTCCGGCGCGTATCATACCGAAGCTCATAGCGCTATCAAAGAAAGCCGAGCCGGGTAGTGTAGTAATTGTCTGTTTGCCGGCATTGATGAGGTCCGGGTCTTCTTCGCCTTCAAAAGGGAATGGCCCCATACCCAGCAGGCCGTTTTCGCTTTGCAGTACCACATTTATGCCTTCAGGGATATAATTGGCTACAAGTGTTGGTATGCCAATCCCTAAGTTTACATAGAAGCCATCCTGCAGCTCCTGCGCAATCCTGCAAGCTATTTGTTCTTTATTGAGTGCCATGTTGTTGTCTGTTAAAAAAGGTAATTGAATAGATAACAGGTGATTCTCTTAAGCAGGGCGTTTTACCTGTAACATAACGCCGGGAGTTGCAGCCGGCCCAATGAATCAATCGGACAGCTGGCGGGGAATTATGCTTTTTTTCTTACGGTTCTTTGTTCTATTCTCTTTTCGTAGTCCGAGCCCTGGAAAATGCGATGTACATAGATACCCGGTACGTGTATATAGTTTGGATCAAGTTCACCGGGTTCCACCAGCCCTCCATAAGGCCGATGACGCCGCCGCGCACGAAAAGCACCAGCAGCA
>CAILMA010000635.1 GCA_903835145.1 uncultured Bacteroidota bacterium | reverse complement strand
TTGCAGGGCTTGGTGTATGGTGGTTTGTTTTGTCCATGGGCGGTGCCCATGGCTGGGGGATTGGGCCCTTTCAGGGCGATGGGGTTGTGGGGATTATGTGAGATTTCCGAACGGGGATTATGTGAGATTTCCGATCTGAGTGTTCGACGCTGTCGGGGTTGGTGATTGGTGAATAGATGAATGTTTATTTAATAGGGATTGCGGGCATACCTTTTATGAGTTTTATGCCGGTGTAGGTGAAGTATTTTTCTTCGAGGTCATCTTTTTCCTTGCTCTCCTGCATGTCTTCAATTGTTTTTTCGAATTGGGCGGAGAAATATTCTTTTTTAGACTTCAGAGTGGCGATTTGCTGGTCTTTAGCGGGATTAGATAGCTTTGCGAGTGCCTGAATGGCACTTTCGGTTTGGGCGATGCTGTCTAAGAGTTTATTGCATTTTTGGGCATCGGCCGGGCCGGGGGCTGTTTCGGCGCAGGCGGCGAGGGAAAAAAGCGCGGCAAAAAGCAATATTTTTTTCATTTTTCAAATGTAGTGAAGAAGTAGAAATAATAGACAGTTTGCCTGGTATAGGCACAACAAAAAAAGGGCACGTGATAACGCACCCTTTTTTGTGAAGGTATTTTTGACTACGCTCTTGGTGTAGTGTGTATTTGTTTCTTTTCCTTGATACGTGCAGATTTTCCTGAACGCTCGCGGAGGTAGAACAATCTCGCGCGACGAACGCTACCAGACTTGTTCAATACAATAGACTCAATATTAGGAGAATATAATGGGAATACACGCTCAACGCCTACTCCATCAGATATTTTACGAACAGTAAAGGTTTGGGTGTTTGAAGTACCCTGACGCTTTAACACGTCACCTTTGAATGACTGAATACGTTCTTTATTTCCTTCTATGATTTTATAATTAACCGTGACGTTATCACCAGCCTTAAACTTAGGATATTCTTTCTTAACGGTTAGTTGCTCATGTATAAAAGCTACAGCTTCCATGTTGTTTTATTTTTGGGACTGCAAAGGTAATAATAAATTCATTTCAAAATGTTTTTTTTCAAAAAAGAATTGAAAAAAGACAAATCAGGCGTAAAAATGTGGATAACCGGGCTTTTTGAGGGGCTTACCACGCTATTAAACCACCTTGCAGCGAATAGATATCGGCAATAAACAGTTTATTAATAATCTTTACTGCCTCTGCGCTGCGGCGACCGGAGGCGCAATATACAACAACCGGCTTTTCTAATTCCAGGTAGGTTGCGATATTCTCGATTTCATCGAGCGGTATGTTGTGGCCACCAATATTGAATTCAAGGTGCTCTTCGGGCGTTCGGACATCTATAAGCTCGTAAAGTGCGAGGTTCTTTTTGAGTTCGGCAGGTGAGATGAGCGGGATTTTTGTTATACCAGGCAATGTTGTGATGTGTGTGCGGGATAGGAGACCTGTTTTTATGATTCGGCTTTGGAGCGTAAGTGCATCGAAAAGCAACATTTTACCGGCGAGTATTTCGCCATTCTGTGTGAGGAATTTTATTGTTTCGTTGGCCTGGATGCAGCCTATTATGCCAGCGAGTGTTGGCAGTACCCCACCCTCGGCGCAGTTGGGGACATCAGCCGGGCTTACGTGCGGGAAGATGTCGCGGTAGTTGGCCGTGCGGGTGCCATCTGGGTTTTCAACGTTAAAGACTGCTACCTGACCCTCGTACTGAAAGATGGCACCGAAGACCAATGGAATACCGGACAAGACACATGCATCATTAAGGAGGTACTTGGTTTCTATATTATCGGTGCAGTCGAGGACGATATCGTAATCTTTAATGACTTCAAGTACGTTTTCGTCGTGCAGGCGAAAATCGTGCTGAATGAGGAGGATATCAGGATTTTGCTGGCGCAGCAGGGTTGCGGCGACAACGGTTTTGCTGAGCCCGGCTTGCTTGGGGGTAAAGAGAATCTGGCGGTGCAGGTTACTTATGGATACAACATCGTCATCGGCAATGCCGATGGTACCGACTCCGGCAGCGGCGAGGTATTGAGCAGCAGGACAACCGAGCCCTCCAGCGCCTACAATGAGTACTTTCGCGTTCTGCAACATGCGCTGCGACAATTCTCCGAACCCCGGAAGGGTAATTTGACAGGCGTATCGGGAAAAATCGGGCTGCATGGGTGAGATTATAGCGTAAATGTATAAAATTTAATGTTTCGGTGATTTTTTGTCTGCCCCCTCGACATTTGGTCGGGGCAGGCTATGATCCGCCACGGCGAGACAGGT
>CAILMA010000634.1 GCA_903835145.1 uncultured Bacteroidota bacterium | reverse complement strand
CCAATCCCCCCCCTACCGGGCGCAAATGTGCCATCGGTAATAGAAACCGTTACTGCATTGCTGCTGTTTTCAGGGTATTCCAGAATAGAGGCTATCGAATCCTGATTGCTGATATTAGAATAAATTTTGGCAAAATCGACCAAAGGAATACGTTCTGTAATCAGTTCCTTTACATTCAACTTACCGGAGGAAACAGATTGAAGTACCGCCTGAAAATTCCTTTTTTCTGTCCACCTTACAAACGGTAGTGGATAGTCAATACCTTCTTTTTCATAACGGTCATCGTATCGGCCAGGCCCATAGGAACAACTTACCTGAAAGGTCAGTTCTTTTTCGTAAAAGTCTGCCCGGCTTATGTTCAGGCCTATTACCCCTACCAGCACAATCCTGCCTCTTTTACGGCTCATCTTGGCTGCTTGGGCTATAATCTCATCCGTCTTTGCTGACGCAGTGATTAATACTGCATCGCAACCTATGCCATCGGTACTATCAACGACATATTTCACGGAGTCCACACCTTCTCTGGGGTTAATGGCCAGCACACCTTTTTTTCGAGCCAGCGCCACCTTCTTCGCATCGAGGTCTATACCTATCACCCGGCAACCATTGGCTACCAGCAACTCCGCTGTTATAAGGCCAATAAGGCCAAGACCAACAACAACTATAGTTTCGCCCAACTGGGGGCTTATCAATCTTATACCTTGCAGGCCTATTGACCCAATAACTGTAAAGGCTGCCTCTTCATCGGTCACATTGTCGGGAATATTGGCAACCAGGTTTTTAGGGATACAAACAAACTCGGCGTGAGGGCCATTTGATGCCACCCGGTCACCCGTCTTAAACTCAGTAACACCCTCGCCAACCGCTATCACCCTTCCTACGTTGCAATAACCCAGGGGCAACGGCTGCCCCAGTTTATTAAATACAGCGTTAAGCGTTGGCTTTAGTCCGTCCGTCTTTATTTTATCTAATACTTGCTTTACCCTGTCAGGCTGCTGCCGTGCCTTCTGAAACAAATTCGCCTTGCCGAACTCCACAAGCATCCTTTCGGTACCCACTGAAACCAGACTTCTGGTAGTTTGAATCAAAACCTGTCCGCGTCTAACTGCCGGCGCAGGCACTTCTTCCAATACTGTTTGCCCTGTCTTAAATGATTGTATTATCTGTTTCAATTCAATTTCTTTTTTAAAATCACCACCCAACCAAGTATAATATAAAAATTCAATTCATTTCCTTCGTGACAAAGGTAATATATTCTCGTTGTGATAAGGTTGTGTTTTAGTTACCGACGTCAGCTGGATTGCTGAAAAATTATGGCAGTAAATTAACACCTTTCGATGAAAGAAAGTAAACTTGTAAAAATAGCGGTAACCCTTTTTTACCTAATTTTGGGGCTGTATGAAACTATTTTTTGAGCATTTTGGCAAGATAATCCTTATGGTAAAGGGTGGCTTCGCCAGGCCTGAAAATTTCAAAGTTTACTGGATAGAGTTTATGGAGCAATGCAATGATATCGGCATTCGCTCGCTACCCATTGTACTTATCATTTCTGTATTCCTTGGCATGGTAGTCACCATTCAGACCGCCTACCAGTTTGTGAGCCCTATTATTCCTAAAACCGTGGTAGCGGCCATCGTTCGTGACTCTACCATTCTTGAGCTCTCCCCTACTGTAATTTGTATAGTACTTGCAGGCGTAGTAGGCTCTAAAATAGCCTCAGAACTGGGCAATATGCGGGTGAGTGAGCAGATTGACGCGCTGGAAATAATGGGCATCAACACAAAAACCTACCTTGTTATTCCCAAAATACTGGCTGCAATGATTATGGTTCCATGCCTTATAGTGCTCTCTATTGCCATAAGCATATGGGGCGGTTACTTGGCCTGCCTTTTTTCGCACATCATCAGCAAGCAACAGTTTTTTGAGGGTGTCACGACTGGCTTCCTGCCTTATAATTTGTTCTTCGCTATCATTAAGGCATTTGTCTTTTCACTCATCATCTCCATCATTCCTTCGTACTATGGTTACTATGTGCAGGGCGGGGCGCTGGAGATAGGCCGGGCCTCCACTACATCGGTAATCGTAAGCTGCATTCTCATACTCTGCGCCGATTACGGTTTATCTATCCTGTTACTTTAGCGGGTGGGTCTAATTGCGCTTATCATCCATCTTTAGTCAATCGGTCGATCATTGCGCGCAGATGCAGTACCCGGTATATAACTGCGAATGCGACCCTGGTCGCGCTCAATGTCTGTACTTATACCTGTTACTAAAAGGCATAAAAAAGCCCCGCTGCAAGCAGCGGAGCTCCGTAATGAATGTCGTAATAAACCTATATTTTAGTCATTGTCATATCGCATTCCGGACCGACAATACCAGAAGCTACAGAATAAGTGAAGAAATGCAGTGTAATAATAGGTGATACAAAACGTCCTTTTGCAGAAATACCGCTCACGCCATTTGCAAGATTGGTGTTGATATAACCAAGACTGTCAACAGTAGCCGTAAGTGTAGTGTTTGAATTATCGAAATTTGAAATGGTAAGTGTGAAACCACCATCAGTTGCTGCGGTGGCAATAACACTTTGCCATGCGTTTACTCCGGTTACAGGCTGGGTGCAATTTGACCTTGTGCAATTGTAAGAACCAAGTAAGGCCGTAGTAAAACCAGTCTGACAACTGGTGCCGTAATAACCGGTAGGGCAATCGCACTTATTATTGTTGCAACTACCACCATTATTGCAGGTGGTGCTACCACATTTGTTGGAGCAACCCACATAAACCACCGACCCGAATATAGCCAGTGTAGCGATTGTAGTCAAAACAATTTGCCTGATAAATTTCACTTGTTTGTGTTTGATAATGTTAACGAAAGAAT
>CAILMA010000633.1 GCA_903835145.1 uncultured Bacteroidota bacterium | reverse complement strand
TGTTTTTCGGGTCAGTTGGGTTTTGTCTTATTCTCGCGCTGCTGCTTGATTTTTGGATTGCCAGGACCACTTCCGGTGTTAGTGATATGCTGCTCGTGAAAAAGTCCTGGATGGTGGTAGCCCCGGTTGTACTTGTTTTCTTCGTACTCACCATGAACCGCAACGCCGAGTGGAAAGACAATTACACGCTATTCTCAGCCGATGTACTTAAGGCACCTGAAAATGCAAGACTCAACTACTACCTCGGCAATGAAATGAGTACCAATTACGCTGCGCAGGCGCCTGACCCTGTTACCAAGGGGCAGATAATGGAGCAGAGTGTCGTTTACATGCAGAAAGCTGTTGCCATTTACCCCGAATTTTACGAGGCTCACGTAGCATTGGGCTCCGCTTTCTTTAACCTGAAAAAATACGATTCTGCCGAGGTGCATCATAAAATTACACTTAAAGATGACCCGCAAAATATATTGGCACTTAATGGGCTGGCTGGTATTTACTTCATGAAGCAGAATTATCCGGCCGCACGCGATATCCTTATAAGAGATGTAGCTATTAATCCCCGCAGCACCGATATCGTTCACAACCTTGGCCTGTGCTACATGTACATGCAGAAGTTTGATTCCGCCCAAATCTATTTCCGCATGGCTTTGGCAGTAGATCCCACACACAAAGAATCTTTGAAGAATATGGCGAGAACCTACAGGGCCATGAATGTGCCCGATTCTTTGCGCAAATACCTTGCACTTGCACAAAGCGCAGAACCTGGTTTCAGGGTAGAGTAGTTACCCTTAATATTGTTCTGTCTTGCTTGTAAGGTCTACTGTTTTCCATTGGCTGCCCGCCTGAAATAGGAGCAGATAATTTTCGGGTTTTCCCCGCAATGTGAGTTCATAGTAATGTCCCATGTCCTTCATATTTATGCGGTAACATGCGTTTTGGTAGCTGCCACCGCCTTGCATAGCAAACCACCACCACGTACCCCATTGGTTAAGTGTCACGCCTATGGTACTGTCATTAATCACTTTTATGTGTGCACCATCATTTGGTGTTACCATGTTATAAGCCATGGCATCATAAACCGGAGATTTAATTTTTTTTGATGGTAGCAACAGGTCGTGCATCAATTTGAATTCACTATCCTTTTCCGCGCCTATCATGGGTATACCGTGCATATTCTGTGGCAGGTTGAGCAAGATGACAGTCTTGTTTGTTTCGTGGGGGAAGCTTGTAAGGAGCCCCTCTATTACATGGGCCGATTTCATCCAGTAGCGCGATACCTGAACGGCATACCGCACGTTTAGCAGCAGGTAAAGCCCGGTTACTGCCATTCGCACGGCCGCAAGCGAAATATAGCTCAGCAGGATACCCAATGACACAAAAAGAAAGCCATTAGTAAAGTAGGTATAACGGTCATAAACAACAAGAAACATGTTATCGAACCAAAGCGGGATGAGCAATGCCAGTGTTACCAACGACCAGCAGAACAAGAGTGTCGTTACCCGCGCCCGTCCGCTCAGTGATTTATAGCGATAAAACAGTACGGCGAGCTTAAACAGCACGATGCCATAAAAAAGCCCTATTCCCACACCTGAGTCGCACATAGCATAAACAGATTGGCGCGCATCGAGACTAAAAAAGCGCCCCAGCATCAGTATATGAAACAATAGTTTCAGCGGCTTACCCAGCCCCAATTGCAAGCTTTGCGCAACTGGATTCGCCCCGATATGGGCCACCCAGCCACCATAAACCGAATGAAATAAAACGAGGTGAAGACAAAAGAGTGCGAGTAGTGGCAGGAAAATAAAGGACATCGCGCGCCTGCAGAATTGCCGCTTATCGCCAAGCCAATAAAACAGGACTAATGAACCTGCCAGCCAGGGGGTAACATAAAATATTTCGAGCGAAAAGGTGGACAGCAAAAAGATGAAAACAGCCCATATGGCATGCTTTGCCTTTCCACTAAGCAGGTATTCACGGGTCTGAGTAAGGGTGAGTAATAGAAACAAGAAGCCTTGCAGAAAGTGGAAGGACGGTTCCCACACCACAACTTCTGACAGTGCAGGTGTCACCGAAAACAGAATTACACCAGTAAGGGAAATACGCTCAGCTTTTTCCACCCCCGAGTCGCGCAACAAACCTGCTACGAGCCGAAACAATAACGTAGCATTGAGGGCGTGAAGCGTAACAAACAGTATGTGCCAGCCCAACTTACTGGTGCCCAATACCTGGTAGGCGAGCCATGTGTTCAACTGGGTAACCTGATAAAGGCTTTGCCCCATGTAGTGGGTACGGTTGATGTTGTCCCAAAAACCATAGCGCTGCATTTGGTCCAGCCACCCCGTAAAGTCGGCCACAAAACCAGCCCGGGCAGCTGGTAGGTAAATGATAAACACTATCAGCCAAATAATACCAAACACCCTGATGCCGGGGCGTGGTGTTGCGAAGAGCAATTTATCTGCAAAGCTGTTTTTCAAATCAGGCGGCTATGTCGCAAATATAACCACTTATAGCGGATGGTTTCCCTATGCCAGTTGGTTTAAATACATGGAGCCGCCAGCTAATTTCTATAAATGCCTATAGCACGATAAGGAAAAATAATCTGTCTTGCTGAGCGGGCACAAAGCCACATGCCTTACCTTTAGCATTATTACTGCAATATAGAAAATGAACAAACCTGCGATAAGAACTTTTGGTGAATTGAAGAAGTCCGGCTACAGCCCGGTAACAGTGAAGGAAGAAATAAGACGTAACCTGATAAAGCTGATACAGCAAAAAGAGAGCCCGTTCCAGACGGTACTCGGATTTGAAGATACAGTTATTCCCGATGTAGAGCGGGCATTGCTCAGCAGGCACAACATTTTGTTCCTGGGTCTGCGTGGTCAGGCCAAAACCCGCATGGCGCGGGAAATGGTGCACCTGCTTGATGAGTGGATTCCGGTTGTGGAAGGTAGTGAAATCAACGACGACCCGTTTGCGCCTATTTCGCTCTTTTCCCGCTTGTTGCTGGAGGAAAAGGGCGATGATACCCCTATAGCGTGGCTACACAAATCAGAGCGATATGGCGAAAAGCTTGCGACACCAGATGTATCTGTGGCCGACCTTATCGGGGATATTGACCCGATAAAGGCAGCCAATATGCGCTTTAGCTTCTCGGATGAAAGGGCGCTGCACTATGGCATTATCCCCCGCTCTAACAGAGGTATATTTGTAATCAACGAATTGCCGGACCTTCAGGCCCGTATTCAGGTTTCCCTTTTTAATATCCTTCAGGAAGGAGATATACAAATACGTGGTTTCAAGCTTAGGATGCCGCTGGATATACTGTTTGTATTCACCGCCAATCCAGAGGATTATACCAACCGAGGAAGCATTGTTACACCACTCAAAGACCGTATCGAAAGCCAGATCATTACCCACTATCCTAAAACAATAGAACTCTCTGAAGAAATAACCCGCCAGGAGGCCAACATACTGCCACAGCAGATGGAGACGGTAGAGATACCGGATATGTGCAGAATGCTCGTAGAGCAGGTAGCTATGGAAGCCCGGAAAAGCGAGTTTGTGGACCAGAAAAGTGGGGTATCTGCAAGGCTCACAATTTCTGCATTTGAAAACCTGATAAGTACTGCCGAAAGGCGCGCACTGCGCCATGATGCAACCCGCACCATGGTGCGCCTCGCCGACTTTACAGGTATCATACCTTCTATTACCGGCAAGATAGAGCTGGTGTATGAAGGGGAGCAGGAAGGCCCGCTTAATGTTGCCTACAGGCTGCTTGGCCTTGCTATCCGCACCACCTTTTGCAACTACTTCCCTGACCCGCAATCATTTAAGAAAACAGGCCGTGACGCACAAAAAGGAAAGGCTAAAGCCAGCCCTTACCAGCCTATAATAGACTGGTTCGGCTCGGGACATGATTTGCTCCTGCTTCAGGATGTTTCAGACACCGACTACCGCAATAACCTGTATCAGGTAGGAGGCTTATACACCGTAGTAAAAACATATTACCCTAATACCGGCGATGCTCAGATAGGGCTGCTGATGGAGTTTGTATTGCACGGCCTTTCAGAGTTTTCGCTCATCAGCAAGAAAGGTGTTGACCGCGGCGGATACGCATTTGGTGACATGCTCGGCAGTATGCTCAATATGAATTTTAATACGGATGAGGACGAAGATGATGAAGATTTTTCCTGATTTTTAGCGCCGCAACGGCATCATACTAAAACGGTTTGCAAAGTGCACTAATGCCCTTGCAAACCGTTTTTCTTTTGGCATATTGCCTTTACAACAAGTTCAACTCTTCGGTCGATTCTTCTATCGATGCCTTAATGATAACCTTCATTTTTTTCAGCAGGTCATAGGTGTCCGGAGATGGTGGAATATTATTCAACTGGTTCTCAAAAGATGCG
>CAILMA010000632.1 GCA_903835145.1 uncultured Bacteroidota bacterium | reverse complement strand
TCAAATCTCCTCATGAGTTTCCCCTCTTCTACTACCCTTTTCTCCTCTGTTTTACGCCTTTCGCTTAAATAGGCTTCGTATTGCTCAACAGCGTCTGTTGTTTGTCCATCGGGGTATACATAGGTCCAAAAGCGAATGCTGTCATTCCTAACTTCAAGCTGCCAGGCATTTTCGGGCACATCGGCAAGTTCATATACCCGGTAGCGGGTCATCAGGTTCGCACCTGTTTCATCGCCAATAAGCACCAGATTTTTATTCAGTTCCTTGAAGCCAAAACAAGTGAGCGACTTTTCAAGTTCGCCAGTTGAAGTATATACTTTTATCTCGTCTGCAACCTTATCAAACCTGTAAATTTTATCTGGTTGCTCGGCTACCAAGTCAGCAAAATAGCCATCGTATCGCTCTACTGCCTTAGAAACGGCAGCAACCATGACTCCGGCTTTGTCAAAATGATAGATAACACCCCTGTCAGAAACTGCACAAACACCGTCATCAGAAAGGAAAAAACAATCCGTAATTCCGGAATCGTACTTAGCAAAATCCCGTATCAGATTGCCTGCTTTATCGCGCAGCTGCACAATGCTTCCGAAATTCAATAAAAACGCTCCTGTTTTGTCGTTGTATGGGATGCTATAGCGGCTATCGCTTAGAGCTGCGGCATAATGCATTGGTATTGTACATAGCATTTTATGTTGCTCTACGTCGTAGACCTTACATACTTTAAATTCCCTGTCCGGCCCATAAATGAGCGGATTTCTGGAAGTGCTGGTATAAAGGGCGTTGTTTTGAGCAAGAAAAGGAACTGACTCATAAGTATTGGTCTCGTAGTTGTAAATACTACTTCGAAAACTATCATTAACTTTCGGTGCTACAACCATGTACGGAAAACGCTGTATTTTTTCAAGCTCATCATCACAATCGCTCAGGTTATACCGGAAATTATTGTCGTAATTTGTGTATTGTGCACTCATTTTCAGTTCATTATGATGGTTGTAATCCCATATACCAAACTCATAAGCTCCTGTTTCATACAATACATTTCCATTCCGCAGCACACTTAGGTTATAATACTTTCCTTCCCTTCTGTCTATTACATCACCAGTTTCATTGTAGGCCATCACCGATGTGGAATTATTTATGATAATTCGGCCGTGTTGCGCCAGAAGAAAATGATAATCGTCTGCAAAACTTTCATACTGACCTTCTATAGGCAAATCAAGTATCTTCTTTCCCCCAAAATCAATGAGGTAAAACTGGTATTTGAGCAAGCCGGCATCTATAATACGCTCATAACCAAGCCGGTTGTTCTTTAACGAAAACTTGTAGTCCCTCAGGTTTGAGCCAAGGTTTGTAATTGATTTTCCATTGCTATCTACCAGCACATAGCCATTCTTTGTATTGACAATTAAATAGCTGTTTGCCAAAAACTCAACATCGCTTACCCGCGCCCCAACTATTTCATCGTCCTGGTCATTTTCTACCGTACAGACTGCATTTTCAACAGTAAAATTCTTGTTGGTATTCGTATTCCACACCGTAAGCACGCTGTTGTTAAACACGCTTATCAGGGAGTAATCCCCTGAGTACAATACATTGCCCCAAAAGTAGCTTTGCCCGAAAGCCGAAGGAACCGAAACTTCTTTGAGGGCTTTTTTTGGTTTCGAAAGATGCACTGAGCTCCATTCCTGGTCCATAATCCGCCTGTTTTGTGCACTGGTTGGGTCACAGTATGTGGTGGCGAGGTGCCAGTTAAGTGATTGAACACCAGCCAGTTCAGGGTATTTATTGGTATTAAATTTAAGCTTGAAGTCTTTTATTTTTTTCGCAGTGTCAGGCGCTTTTACATAGTTCGTCAACTTCTTCCATGCACCACCCTTGCTATTACCTTTCTTTCCGCCAAAAGGCCAAAAACTTGCTGTTACAGTCGTGCTGCCTGGCGTCTCTTCAAAGTAAAACAGATCGTAGGTGCCGCGCGCAGTTGTGGGATAGTTGATTGACAGTTTTTTGCCACTGGCGATCTTCACTTTGTTGCCATCGCTATAACCCTGTACCTGTAGCATGCCGGCACTCTCAAAATCCCGCTCAACCCCACCCTCATCATACTTCATGGGTATGCCGGAGGCCAGTATGCTTGCAGCATCATTATAATGCTCAACTGTCAGTGTAACGGGCGTGGTAATTGCTTTTCCGCTCAGATCGGTGAATGCACCTGCCGGCACTTCTATGCTCATCCCTCCTTTCAGAGCCACTACCTGATCTCGCGTTGCATCCACGGTAACACTGTCTACCGGCTTCACCAGATGAGCAAATGGCGGGGCCAGTTCCCGGGTGGCAGGGCTACTGCATGCACCAAGAACCACGCAAAAAAAGGGCACGAAAAAACCGGTGTTGAGCCTCATCCTGATAAATTGTTTTATCAAAATTAGTGACTAACACCGGTCTTTGCATTAATAAAGCAGAAAAAATTACTGCTTATTTTTCTATCACATAAACGTCTTCGTTTTCCTTCTTCATTCGGTAGTTTTCGCGGGCATACTGTTCCAGTTTACCCCTATCCAGACTATCCGTAAGGGTCTTCCGCTCAGCAGTCATCTTATTGATTTCCCCATTCAGAAATGTAATATTGCTTTTCAGATCGTCAAGGTCTCGCTGGCGCGCATGAAGCGTAAACCAGTCGTTCTGATCAAAAAACAAGCACCAAATCATGAAGGTAAACCCCGTGATAAAGAACTTATTTGTAACAACTTTAAATACTTTTTTCATTCTTTTTGATTGATTAGTATTTTGTATTTAGTACTTAGTATTTAGTATTTAGTATATGGTAGTAATGTAACAAAATTAAACCTTATCAAATAAAGCGCTTCTTTGAGTATTTAGTACTTAGTATTTAGTACTTAGTATATGGTCGTAATGTAACAAAATTAAACAGTATCGTATAGGTACTTGGTTTTCTCAATTAAGTACTTAGTATATCGCCAGTTCACCACCAATATTCGGTTAACCGAACAGCATCAAAAGACCAATAGTGAGTCCCAAATCTTAGCATTCCAGCACCTTAGCACCCACTGATATCAAACAAATAATTAGAACTAAGTACTAACTACTTTCGACTTACGACTAACTACTTTCGACTTACGACTAACTACTAACTACTTACGACTTACGACTAAGTACTTACGACTATCTACTTTCGACTAAGTACTTACGACTAAATACTAAATCCCAAATTTAAGGCTTTTGCCCGGGAAAAATGCCCCTTCGCCCAATTCTTCTTCTATTCTTAATAATTGGTTGTACTTCGCCATCCTGTCGCTGCGGCTCGCAGAACCTGTCTTTATCTGTCCGCAATTAAGTGCTACAGCAAGGTCTGCAATTGTAGTATCTTCAGTTTCACCACTGCGGTGACTCATTATGGTGTTGTAACGATTGCGCTGAGCCATGGTAACGGCAGCAATGGTTTCAGTGAGTGTACCTATCTGGTTCACTTTAACCAGCAAGCCATTGGCGATATTTTCCTTTATACCTTTTTCCAGACGTGTAACGTTAGTTACAAACAGGTCATCACCCACCAGCTGCACCTTGCTGCCAAGGGCATCAGTAAGCATTTTCCAGCCCTTCCAGTCGTCTTCGTCCATACCATCTTCAATGCTTATGATAGGATATTTTTTACACCATTTTACCCAGTATTCAACCATTTCTTCGCTGCTCAGCTTCTTGCCATCGCTCTTATGAAACTGGTATTTCTTGTCTTTGAACATTTCGCTGCTCGCAGCATCCATGGCTATATTTACCTGATCGCCGGGTTTGTAACCTGCTTTTTCTATCGCTTTGAGCACTATTTCTATGGCTTCTTCATTGCTCTGAATATCCGGAGCAAAACCACCCTCATCACCTACGTTAGTACTGAAACCCTTGTCCTTTAATACAGATTTCAGCGTGTGGAAAATCTCTACTCCCCAACGCAAGCCTTCAGAAAAAGAAGACGCACCGGTAGGCACTACCATAAACTCCTGAAAATCAATTTTGTTATCAGCATGAGCACCACCATTTAGTATGTTCATCATAGGTACAGGTAACGTATTTGCATTCACGCCACCGATATACCTGTACAATGGCATGCCAACACTTTGCGCGGCAGCCTTTGCTGTAGCCAGACTCACTGCGAGTATTGCATTTGCGCCAAGCTTGCTTTTGTTAGCAGTGCCATCTATTTCAATCATCAAGTTATCGATACCCTGCTGGTCGGTCACATCCTTACCGTAAAGCTCTTCTGCAATTAAATCATTTACATTGCTTATTGCTTTCAGTACACCCTTGCCCTGGTATTTCTTTTTATCACCATCCCGAAGCTCAACCGCTTCATGCTTACCTGTGCTGGCACCACTGGGCACTGCTGCCCTACCTGATATCCCCTCACTGGTGTGTACATCTACTTCTACTGTAGGATTTCCGCGGCTGTCTAATACTTGGCGCGCTATAATGTCTGTGATAAAACTCATGATATACTATTTTAAGCCAAAAGTAAAAAGTAATGACTAAAAGTGCACTTAATATTTTTGCACATTGCGTGCAGCACTGGGGGGTGTGGCATTTTTAGTTTTCTGAATGGCTGCCAAAGGAATCGAATGGAGCAGATAAGCTTCGGAATTTCCGGGAATCTGACGTTGACTAATATATTTTAAACTGGACATTTTTTTCAACTCAGCCATCCTCTTTTTTCACTAAATTTGAATCCAAATACTAAGCAATTTTTATTGCTATGTTTTGAAAACCAAGTACCTATAGGATACCTGTCCACATTGTTATTAACCGCCGTTATTAAAAAAACGCAATGAAAAATATTGTCTTATTCATATTGTTTATTTGCGCTTTCCCTTTAGTAGGTAAGGCACAAATAAACTTGGTTTTAAATCCAAGTTTTGAAATTTATTCCGATTGTCCAGAAAACACAGATGGAGCAACCTATGCAAATTACTGGACAACCCTGGACAGTTCTTGGCGTGCACCTGACTGGAGCCATGATCTCGAAGGCGTGCCAGAATATTGTAATGTATGCTCATCCAATATTAGTGCCTGTGTCCCGGATAATGCTATGTTTTGTCACTACCCACGTACCGGCAACGGAATGATGCAGCTTATTATGTACCATGACCAGCCTGACCATAGCCCTTACGACAGAGATTACCTTCAGGGACATTTGGCACATACGCTCGAAGAAGGTAAGACTTACTCAGTCACTTTTTATGTGGTGCATGAACACTGGGAGTCCTTTGCAGTTAATAACCTAGGAGCCTGTCGGGCTTAAACCGCAGTTGTACGTTTTATCCAGATTTCAGTGGCTGGATTTCCAGGACACATGTGTTTATTTGTTACCTGCCTGCATTTTTGCTGATTTAGTACTC
>CAILMA010000631.1 GCA_903835145.1 uncultured Bacteroidota bacterium | reverse complement strand
TACTGCAATACAAGAAATAGAAAATCCCGGGTGCCAAAGGCCCGGGATTTTCGTTAGTAACAATTATTGGTTGTCGATTAACTTTTTGGGTCAAGCGCCTTTGTGATCCTTGCCGATACATCCTGCAGGTGATACTTGCTCATCTTATCAGCAGTGCCGGGTATTGCTGCATTGATTTCTGTTTTTAGGCTTGTAAGGTAGGCCCGTGCTACAGAAACTACGTCAGTGTTCTTTGGGTTGCCGGGGCTCATTGCAGTGCCACCGGGGCCGCTGGGTGATGGTGTTATTATGCCAATCAATGCGTCCACATAAGCTTTCTGCAGGTTCCTGCGGAAAAGGTCTATCGCTTTTTTGCTGCTCAGCTCGCTCCAGATGCCTTTTTTTACATCTTCCATCATCTTATCCAGCGTGTAGGTTTTGGCATCTCCAAAACGGCCGCTGCTCACCAGCATCCTGTTCATCCGCGCAGGCGATAGCAGGTTATTCAGCACCATGGTCTGCATATTACCAATGGTTTCCGTATTCACCGGATTCGATATCTTGTTCAGTATTTCCTTGTTCAGCAGCCATTCAGGCGTTGTAAAGAGTTGCTCGTTAAGGAACGTAACTGCTTCTTTCTGAATGGCAATTGGTGTTGGCTCATATACTTCTTCGCCGGTTTGCTCTACGCTTTTTGGTGTTTCATACACGCCACCTACATTTTTAAGCACGTGGTTCATGTACCGGTAATACTGCACAATAAGGGCATTGTACATGTCCTTCAGGTTTTCGTATTTGTCGGCCTCTTCAAAGGTCCACTCCGGTAGTTTTACTATTATCCTTTTCAGGTTTTTAATACCATATGCGCTGGCCTTCATGCTGTTGTCGCCAAGGTCTTCGGTTTGCGAGCGGGGGTCGAAGGGGTTGGTCTCCGTACCAAACCAAAGACGCGGATTTGCCTTCAGGCTATCCAGTATCCATTGGTTTACTATTTTTTTATCTTCTTTTTCGCTGGTTGCAAAGCTGGCTTTGTAGCCCCACTGTATCGCCCACTTGTCATACTCACCTATTCTTGGGAAAAGGCCTGACTCGCCTATGTTGTCCTCAGGCTGCGCTACGTAGTTAAAGCGCGCATAGTCCATTATAGATGCGGTATGTCCGTGTGCTTCTACCCATGCTTTATTGCGCAGGTTTTCAACCGGCGTGCGGCTGCTGCTGCCCATATTGTGGCGCAAACCGAGCGTATGGCCCACCTCGTGGCTGCTCACAAAACGTATGAGCTGGCCCATGAGTTCGTCATCAAACTCCATTTTCCTTGCCTTGGGGTCTACAGCTGCGGCCTGTATCATGTACCAGTCATGCAGCAGTTTCATTACATTATGGTACCAGCCTATGTGGGTCTCTATTATTTCACCGGTTCGTGGGTCGTGTACGTTTGGTCCGTAGGCATTTTCTACATCTGAAGGCAGGTACCTGAGTACGGAGTAACGGGCGTCTTCCAGGTTGGCAGTAGAGTCCTTAGGATTCCATTCTTTGGCCATGATGGCGTTCTTGAAACCCGCCTGCTCAAAAGCTTTTTGCCAGTCGTTGATGCCTTGTATCAGGTACGGGCGCCATTTTTTGGGCGTTGCAGGGTCTATGTAATAAACAATAGGTTTCTTTGGTTCTACCAGTTCCCCACGTTTCCATTTTGCCACATCTTCGTCCTTAGGCTCCAGCCTCCAGCGGCAGATGAATACCTGGTTATCCACTTTCTGCTGGTTGTCATTGAACACCACATAGTCATCGGCGAAAAAGCCCACGCGTGGGTCAAACAACCTTTTGGCCATTGGCACCTTTGGCAGCAACACAAAGGAGTTGTTCATTTCCAGCGTTACGGCCCCGGCGGTGTAGGCAGCAGGTAGCGTTACAGAGGGGAATGGAGAAGGCGCACTCGGGCCGAAGTTGAATGACGGTGTCGAGTTGAAGGTACGCACCACCTTAACCTCTGTGTTAATAGGGTAGGTATTGATGCCGGAGATGTAAGACCTGTCGCCAATCTGGTTGTTGAGGTTGAGTCTTTTTT
>CAILMA010000630.1 GCA_903835145.1 uncultured Bacteroidota bacterium | reverse complement strand
TTCTGATAGTCTTTCATTTCTTTATCCAAGTCTACTAACAAATCATGTCTTTGTTCAGGAGTACTTTCCAAAAATGTTTTACCAGATTTTTTCTTACTTGCTTCGTCGAGTTTTTTCAGACCTTCTGCAAAAATGGTTTGGTCTTTTGGTTCGTAACAGTCTTTTACATATACGCTCATGAACTCTCCTACTTTAGCTTCTTTAGCTCCAGGAGTTCCAGTGGCAGGCAAAATAGTTTCACCAACCTCATTCAAAAATGCAATATCATCTTTTGATAAGCTGAAGGCAGCCGCATTTTTATCAGCGGTTTTACAACCAGAAATAAATGCCTCAGCTCCAATTAAAGTTCCACCCAACAGCAAAGCAACACTGGAAATGGCTTCTCTTCTATTCATTCTTTTTAATTTAAAAGGTTTTAAATTTTGCAAGAGTAATTTACTAAACTGCAATTGATTTTAAATATTTTGTTTTTTTAGTTCTTCAACGGCAAATGCTGCAGCTCTAGCTGTAAATGCCATATAAGTTAATGATGGATTAACGCAAGATGAAGATGCCATAAACGCTCCGTCTGTTACAAACACATTCGGTGCATCCCATACTTGGTTATTACCGTTCAATACTGATGTTTTACGATCTCTACCCATACGTGCAGTACCCATTTCATGAATACCTTTTCCTGGAGTACCATCACCATCATGACCCTTCACATCTTTCACACCAGCAGCTGTCAACATTTCAATGGCATCATCTACACAATCCTTACGCATTTTCTTTTCATTCTCTCTCAACTCACAATCGATAGCTAAGACATTCATGCCCCATTTATCTTTCTTGTTTTTGTCGATCGAGATTTTATTATCATGATTCGGCAACATTTCTCCAAATCCACCCATACCCATTGTCCAATTACCTGGTTCAGTTAAGGCATCTTTGAAATCAGCACCAATGCTAAATTCAGCTACTTGATGATTCCATCCTTCTCTGGTACCACCACCTTGATAACCAAATCCACGAACATAATCGCGCTTATCATTACCCACATTTCTATACCGTGGGATATAAATTCCATTTGCACGGCGACCGAAATAATATTTGTCTTCATACCCTTCTACTCTTCCGCTAGCACCAGTTCCTAAATGGTGGTCCATTAAGTTATGACCAAGCTCTCCACTACTACTACCTAATCCATCAGGCCAAACATCTGTTGCTGAATTCATTAAAATCTTTGCAGTGTCTAGTGTTCCGGCATTTATGAAAACAATCTTTGATTTGTATTCAACAGTTTTCATAGTTTCAGAATCCATCACTTCTACACCTGTTGCTCTTTTCTTATCCTTATCATACAATACTCTTGTAACAATACTATATGGACGTAAAGTTAAATTACCAGTTTTTTGAGCAGCCGGTAAAGTAGAGGATTGTGTACTGAAGTATCCACCAAACGGACAACCTAACCAGCATTTATTTCTAAACTGACAATTGGTTCTTCCTTCATGAGGAACAGTAAGGTTAGCGGTACGACCAATTATCATTGCACGCTCACCTTTATAATGTTCTTTGATTCTTGCAGCTACATCTTTTTCAACGCAGGTCATATCCATTGGTGGCAAGAACTGACCATCAGGTAAAACTGCTAGCCCATCTTTATTACCACTAATGCCGGCAAATTTTTCAGCATAACTATACCAAGGCTCAATTTCTTTATAACGAACAGGCCAATCAACACCGTGACCATCTTTTAAATTTGCTTCAAAATCTAAATCGCTCCAGCGATAACTTTGGCGACCCCACATCAATGATTTTCCACCAACGTGATATCCTCTAAACCAATAAAATGGTTTTACTTCTGTATAAGGATGTTCTGAATCTTTACACCAGTAATCCAAATTGATTTCATTTAATGGATAATCTCTTTTCAAATTTGGATAGTCGTGAATCATCTGTTGTGTTCTTCGACCTCTATGTGGAAAGTCCCATGCTTCTTTATTTGCAGAAACATAATCTTTGATATGCTCAATATTACGTCCTCTTTCAAGTAGTAAAACTTTAAGCCCTTTTTCAGTAAGTTCTTTCGCAGCCCAGCCACCGCTGATACCCGAACCAAC
>CAILMA010000629.1 GCA_903835145.1 uncultured Bacteroidota bacterium | reverse complement strand
CTTATCGATGGAACGCAACCAATTTAAAATAAAAATGCAACTATAGGTCTATTGGACGGCTGCCATTAGCTGCGTGTAGACTTCATGGGCAGTGATGGTACCAATATCCTTGGTGACCGCGACATAGCCCTTAAACATACAATGCTTTCTTTGCGCCCATTTCTTTAGGAAAACGGCCGGGTAGATTGACCTCACGCCGTCGATACAGGCTTCTTTGTAGGCACTGAATTTGTAAAAATTATCGCCACTGGTGATGAGTACCAATGGGCGGGCGAGCGAAACGGCGAGGTGGGCGGCCATAGTATCGTTGCTCACCACAGCACGGGCATGAGCTACCCAATTGGCCATTTCTGTGAGTGTCACGGCACCAGTTATGTTTTCTACTTCCGTTTGAGCAGCAATGGCAGATGCGATTGCTTCATCGTTCTTGCCGCCTGCCACAATGATGCGGTAATCTGATTTCGCATTGAGCATCTGAATAAGGGAAATCCAGCGCGGGGTGGTCCAGCGACGGCTCTGGAAGGAAGCCCCAATGAAGCAAACAATGTAGGGCTTGCCGCCGGGCGCAGGCAGTGCCGGCACCGGGAACGATGGTCGCTGCATGGTTAGCTGCGTATGGCAACACCATGAAGCAAACGCAACATTGTACTGAAACTCATGGTTCAACTTGCCATCGCTGAAAAGCTCCTGGTATAACTTATCTGAAACCGCATTCCACTCTTTCTGATTAAAGTCGTTTTTGCAGCCTATGTTGAGCGGGGCACCTGCCGCGAGCATGCACATATCGTCGAGCAAAAGCGGCCTAACCCTTGAAGGGCATATGACGGTAGCAAAACCCGCACTTCGCAATTGCAGCCAAAGCTCCCAACGATATTGCGGGTTGCTGAAGTAGTCTTTTTTATTAATCCATATTGTGCTATCGACGCAATGCTGATCGGCCGTGTTGAAGAGATCTTGCCAAAGCGAGAACCCAAGCAATGTGAACTCATAACCCGCCCAGCGGCTACTGGTTTTATAGGCCGCAAAACTGTTGCGAAACAATAGGTAATCGCCAATATCATCGAGCCGGATGATGAGTACCTTTTTAGCCGGCGTTGAGGCTGCAGGCAGGTTATCTATCTCTTTTTTCCAGTTCGAGAACTGTTCCAAGGTCTTCCTAACTTCCTTACCGCATTGAAGTTTACGAAAATAAAGTGATAGTGGCCTGAACATTAACACGAGTTTGCCGTAAAAGTAATATATGAAACCCAAGCGTCTAAGGAACGATGAAAAATTAACTTAGTGCTAAGCCACTTCTACTCCAAGCTCCTCGGCAAGGTCTTTTTCCACCCTCAGGTTATCGATAATAAACATTTGACGCGTGGGCGTATTCTTCCCCATGTAGTACTCCAACAGCTTCTGTATCTGTGTGTCCTGATTGATGAGTACAGGATCTTTACGAATGTCATCGCCTATGAAGCGGGCAAACTCCTCGGGGCTTATCTCACCAAGCCCTTTAAACCTCGTGATCTCTGCCTTTGCACCAATTTCCTTTATTGCGCGCTGGCGCTCTTCATCGCTGTAGCAATAAATGGTCTTTTGCTTGTTGCGCACCCTGAAAAGGGGCGTCTGTAGGATGTAGACGTGGTTGCCACGCACCAGATCAGGGAAGAACTGGAGGAAGAACGTCATGATAAGGAGGCGAATGTGCATACCATCTACATCGGCATCGGTAGCAATAACTATGTTATTGAACCGGAGACCATCCATGCCTTCTTCAATATTTAGGGCATGTTGCAGCAGATTGAATTCTTCATTCTCGTACACGACTTTCTTGGTGAGACCATAGCAATTGAGCGGCTTACCCCTAAGGCTGAAAACGGCCTGACTCTCCACATTGCGGCTCTTGGTGATGGAACCACTGGCGCTATCACCCTCCGTAATGAAGATGGTGCTTTCCTGCTGCTTGAGGCTAAACTCATCTTTATTCTTTGCAGGCGGCTCATCATTCAGGTGAATGCGGCAATCCCTGAGTTTTTTGTTGTGCAGGTTGGCTTTTTTGGCCCTTTCATTCGCAAGCTTCCTGATGCCGGATAATTCTTTGCGCTCGCGCTCACTCTGCTCTATGCGTTTTTTAAGGGCATCGGCAACCGAGGCGTTTTTATGCAGGTAATTATTGAGCTCTTTATTAAGAAAGTCAGCGATGAATGCCTTCATTGTTGGTCCATTCTCAAACACGTACTGCGAGCCAAGCTTGGTCTTGGTTTGCGATTCAAATACAGGCTCCTGCACCCTTACTGATATAGCGGCACAGATGCTCTGGCGGATGTCGCTGGCATCGTAATCTTTTTTATAGAAATCGCGGATGGCCTTAACAAAAGCCTCGCGAAAGGCCGCCTGGTGGGTACCGCCCTGCGTTGTGTGCTGTCCGTTAACGAAGGAATAAATGTCCTCGCCGTATTCGCCTGTATGGGTTATGGCCAGCTCTATATCGGTACCCTTTAGGTGAATGATTGGGTATCGGATAGTTTCCGGATTGGTTTTGCGGGTAAGGAGATCAAGCAGGCCGTTTTTAGAAATAAAGTTGCGACCATTGAAATTGATTTGAAGCCCCGCATTGAGGAAGCAGTAGTTCCATACCTGATTTTCGAGGTACTCCTGCAAGAAATGATAGTTGCGGAAAACCGTTTCATCGGGCCTGAAAATCACCATTGTACCGTTACCGGCAGTAGTGTCTTCCTCTTTGTGTTCTTTTATGAGTATGCCCCGTTCAAACTCAGCCACACGGGTACGGCCATCTCTGAAAGAAGCTACTTTGAAATATTTACTTAGGGCGTTCACTGCCTTGGTACCTACACCATTCAGACCCACCGACTTTTGGAAAGCCTTACTGTCGTACTTTGCGCCGGTGTTTATCTTGCTCACCACATCAACCACCTTACCGAGTGGAATGCCCCTTCCGTAATCGCGAACCGAAACCTCGCCATCAGATATTTTTAACTCAATGCGCTTGCCCTGGCCCATTGCAAACTCATCGATACTGTTATCTACTACTTCTTTTACCAGTACATAGATACCATCATCCATGCTGCTGCCGTCGCCGAGCTTACCAATATACATACCTGGGCGCAGCCTTATGTGCTCCCGCCAGTCGAGCGACCGTATACTGTCTTCATTATATTCGTTCTGTACCTCTGCCACCTTTTATTCTTTAATTATGCTGCAATTTAAATGAAATCGGGCTATTGCGGAAAAGGAATAAAAATGAAGGTGTTTTTGAAGGAAGGAAAATTAAGGTGGGTGCTGGAAAGGTATAGATTGAACTTGATAAACAAAAAACCGCCTCATTCAGCGTTCAATTGAAAAGCAGGTTCTTAGTGCAGATCCGTCCGCCGATAACGTTAGTTGATTTTATTTAATGTAAAGTTTCAAGTTTTTGGGGGTCAGGCAAATTAACGGTTGAATAAAGGCCCGGCGGTTGTGATGCAATAAAATAATAGCTTTGCTTTTCAAAAGATACAAAGCCGTTGAATATCCTGATTATAGATGATGAAGAAAAACTGAGGGGGCTGCTGAAGCGCATCATCTCGCTGGAGGGCTACAAGGTAGTGGATACCAATACCCTTGCTGGCGGCAGGCAAATACTGGACACCCAGACCATTGATGTGGTGCTTTGTGATGTGAAGCTGCCCGATGGCAATGGGGTTGATTTTTGCAGGGAGGTAAAGGATAAACACAGGGATGCTGAAATAATACTGCTTACTGCCTATGGCAATATACCAGATGGCGTACAAGCCATAAAAAATGGTGCTTTCGACTACCTGGTAAAGGGCAATGACAACGACAAAATAATACCTCTGCTGAGCCGGGCAACGGAAAAAGTAGCTCTGCAAAACAAGGTAAAGCGGCTGGAGCAGCAACTTGGCGACGAGCATAGTTTTGATAAAATCACAGGCGATAGCCCGGCACTGCTGCAGGCCATTCAGTTGGCACGCAAGGTGGCTCCTACTGAGGCTGCGGTGCTGCTCACAGGCGAGACAGGAACGGGAAAGGAGGTTTTTGCAAGAGCTATTTACAGCAACAGCGGGCGAAGCAATATGCCCTTTGTAGCACTCAATTGCAGCGCTTTTAGTAAAGAACTGCTGGAAAGCGAACTCTTCGGGCACAAGGCTGGTGCATTTACAGGCGCCACGCGCGATAAAAAAGGACTTGTAGAAGAAGCGCGGGGCGGCACCCTGTTTCTTGATGAGATAGGAGAAATGCCTGCCGACCTGCAGCCGAAAATGCTGCGGCTACTGGAAAATGGCACGTATATGCGGGTTGGGGATACGAGGGAGCAAAAAGCCAATCTGCGTATAATAGCGGCTACCAACAGAGACCTGGAAGCGGAGATTGCAGCTGGCCACTTCAGGAGTGACCTTTATTATCGCATAGCCGTATTTACAATAGAACTCCCCTCGCTAAAGTCGAGGGTGCACGACATACCAGCGATTGCTGAGCACTTTTTGCACCTGTATGCACCCAAAACCAATAAAAACATAAAAACCATAAGCCGGGAAGCCCTTGATGCGCTGAAGCAGCATGAGTGGCGCGGTAATGTGCGCGAACTGAAAAATGTAATAGAGCGGGCCGTGATAATGGAGGATACCAACCAACTGCAGCTCAGCAGTCTGCCGCTGGATGTACAACACTGCCGGGACAAAAGCCAGCTGCAAGCCAACTATCACCTAAGTCATGTGGAGGAATGCCATATAAGAAAAATGCTGTTGTTCACCAACGGCAACAAAGCTGAAGCGGCACGACTCATGGATATAGGGCTTGCTACGCTCTACCGAAAAATAGACGAATACGGCATCAAGTAGCTTTTGGGGCTGGCTCAAATAAACCAACAAACGAGCTTGCGATACAACTTTAAAAAATCTGGCACATAATTGGCATTTGATGAAGCAAACATTCATGAAATGATTAACCAGTTAGAAATTCCGATGTACCTCGAAGACAATGTGCCCGGTATTACTGAGCAACTTACTATTGCCAATTGCAATGTGTATGAAATAATGCATACCCTCACTGATGTAACCT
>CAILMA010000628.1 GCA_903835145.1 uncultured Bacteroidota bacterium | reverse complement strand
TGGTCGTGGATTCACCTGTACCTGAATAGAATCAATAGGGCTTGAGCAGCCACTCTTGGTTTGATTGAGGTAGAAGAAGTAAATTCCGGGAACAGCTGTATTAGGGGTTGGTGCAATAGCAGTAGGAGAGCCTCCGGTACCAGATGCATACCAAAGTACACTTGTGGCATCCACGGCCATAAGTGGTGGTGCATACGCATACTGGCAATAGGTAAGCCAATTAACCCATGGTGCCTCCGGAGAATTAACAACAGCAACCGAATCTGTGCCTGTCGTATGGCAGCCATTTGCGTCTGTCACAGTCACAATATATACGCCGCCGTCTTCCGGTACCGCCGGGTAGCGCGTAGGGCCTGAGCCAGCACCGGTAAACGAAAACGGCCCTGTCCACACAAATGTGTTGCCAGCTGCGCTTGTAGCGTTAAGCTTTAAAGTATCACCGGAGCATACCGGGCTGTTGCTGGTAGCCACAAGCACCGGACTTGGTATTACCGTTGCAGTTACCTGCTGGGTAGCCGAGCAGCCGCCTAAAGTCGCAGTTACGGTATAAATACCGGTCTGAGTAGGCAATGCACCCGGTATTATTGGATTTTGGTCAAGGGAAATAAAGCTTAGTGGCCCGGCCCAGGAGAAATTAACCCCCGCGGTGTCATCAGAGGCGAACAACTTAAGGGTGTCACCCTGACAAACCGGAGAGTTAGAGTATTCTAACGGTACGTCAGGTGTTGAGTTGACGATAACATCAATGGTCGATACGGGTGAGTAACAGCCATTGGAGACTTCATAAACAGTATAAGTACCTGTAGCATAAGTGCTTACACCTAAAATACTTGGGAACTCAGTGAGGGACGTAAATCCGTTTGGTCCGCTCCAGTGCCATGTACCTGTGGATGGACTTGCGGTAGCGCTGAGTGTCAGTAGATCGCCGGAGCAGACAGGTGATGTACTCGTAAGCACAGGTGTGCTTGGTGTCTGATTCACCACTACATTCACTGAGTTAGAATTGGAACAAATGCCCTTAGTTACCGTTACAGTGTAGTTACCGCTATTCAGCGTTTGCGCTGGAGAGATAGTTGGGTCAAATATAGATGCTGAAAAAGTATCAGGTCCTGACCAGCTGAAATTTACCCCGGGAGTTGCGCACGAAGAAGTCATGCTCAAGGTCTGACCAGAACAAATAGGTGTCGTAGCACTCACCGATGGTATCGCTGGCGTGGAATCGACCAGTACATATACGAACGCTGGTGGTGCAGAGCAGCCGCCAAAGGAGGCTATGACAGTGTACATGCCGGTCGCTGCCGTGGATATACCCGTTATTGTTGGGTCCTGCATAGTTGAGCTAAACGAGTTTGGGCCGCTCCACTGGTAGGTAGCACCTGCCGTATCAACCACAACAAGGGTGAGATTGCGACCAGAACAAATAGGCGGTGTTACAGCAATAGTGGGCACAGGCGGGGTAGGGCTGAGCACTACGACAGTAGTCGCAGAAACCGTACAAGTGCCTATAGATGCTACAACTGTATAGGTGCCGGCAGTTCCTGAGGTAGACGTGCCGATATATGGATTTTGATTGGTAGATGTGAAGCCCGAAGGTCCGCTCCAGTTGTAGCTAACACCAGTAGTAGTTTCAGTCGCATATAAATTAACTGCAAATCCAAGACATTCAGGCGTGTTATTTGTTGCAAGAGGGGTATCGACCGTTGTTACTCTAACATGGGTTGTGGCGGTATCGCTACAACCATTAAAGGTTGCTACAACAGTGTAATACCCTGTGTCTGTTGCACTTGCACCCGCTATTGTCGGGTTTTCCACGCCAGAGGTAAAGGTACCCGGGCCAGTCCAGCTAAATGTTTCCCCGGTTGAGTCGGGCCCGCTCGTAAGGTTTATGTCAAGACCTGCACAAACCGGGCTGTTGCTGGACGCGTTGAGCACTGGCGGGCGTTTTACGTTAACTATTGTAAAGCCGGTATCCGGAACACCCGAAACTGTTTTAACAACATGGTAAACACCGGAATCAGCCGCTTGTACATTCGGGATGATAGGATTTTGATCAGTACTTGAAAATCCGTTAGGGCCATACCAATAATAGGTAGCAGCCGTAGAATCGCCATAGGCATACAAGTCGAGCTCATCGCCAGGGCAAAGTGGACCGTTGTTTGCCGGGGTTAAACACCCGTACGCAGTAATGTAAACTTGTTTTATGCTCTGCGTGCTTGTTACACCGCCAGTACTTGAGCTGAAGCCAAAATAACCGGTGAATGTCAAAGGATAGTAACCTGAAATTGAAGAAGTAGAACTGTAGTCAAAATAAACATTTACGTTACCAGCATCATAGGTTACCCGCACATGGTGCCAGTTGCCATCGTTAACCCACCTCAAACGGGGAACCACAGACCCTATTACACCAACACCTGCGCCTTCATTATATTGATAGCTTCCACCGGTATATCCTTCCAGCGTTGCAAGTGGGTTATTGCCATCGCCGTCATTATCGTAAGTATCCAAAAACAAAATCATGCCATAGGGATAGGGTGCAATTCCGATAGCAGACCCGGTAATACCTGTTGGTGGCGGGTTGCTGAGGAAAAAGAACGTGATACCATCTGCGGTACCACCACTTCCCGGGTTGATTTTGAAATCATAATCGGCAATGAATTTGCAGTATGCCGACATATCTACAGCTGTAGTGCATTTAGCATAAGAAGCTACGCCGCCAGTAGCAGCTGTAAGTTGCATAACACTATCATGCGTGCTTGCGGCCGATGGATAGGCCCAGCCGGTTGTAGATATTGTGGTTCCGGCCATCGAGGTCGAAAACTGGGCTTTTGTAACAAATGCGGTAAAGCAGAGCAGGATTAAAATATATAGTTTCTTCATTTCAGAGTCTAATAAATGCAATATAACTGGTAAAAATAGCAAACATTTTGCGATTATTAATAGACACCCAAAAATATTAAAAAGGTGGGGTATGTGCACAAATATATAATGAATGCCATAGCGACGCCTGAGCAGGGTAAGTATTTAGGCGGCAAATCGTTTCTATCAAGTGAAAGAACACAGACGTGTATAAGCCTTCAGAATTTTTTTTAGCGCTTAATTTTTCGAAAAGCGAAGACTGGATTTTTTTAGATTGGCATTCTGAGAGCGGCGAAAAGACCGGGCATTTGCACCAATTGAGGCATAGTTGCTTCAAGTTTTGGTACGCAGAAATGTATTCAGCGAGGGAATTTTAATTTTTATTCAGGCGCAACAGGAGGTAACTCTATAGTCAAGAGTTGGGCCAGTTTTTCTATACCTGCCACCACAGCAAGCTCTACCGGAGTATATTCCGGTAATTTAATGTCAGTGTACACAAAGAAAATATGCAGTTGTAAGTGTTTCGGTACAACTGCATAAAGTTCATGTTTGTGGAGTCTCCACGCCTCCACAATAAGCCTTCGTACCCTATGACGGTGAACGGAGCTTTTAAATTTCTTTTTTGGCACAGAAAAGCCTGTCATAACAGGGCTTTCCCGCGCTTCGGTACGGGGCAAAGTAAGGTAAAAGACTCTCAACGGAAAAACAGAAAACGCTTTCCCAACCTGGAAAAGCGTATGAATATGCTGCTCTCGCTTGAGCCGCTCATATACTTTGAAAGTATGACGAATGGCTTAAAGATTTAAAGCGTTATTTAAGGCGGCTTTCGCTCGATACTGATAACTTATGGCGACCCTTTTTGCGGCGGGAAGCCAATACTTTACGTCCGTTTGCCGATTGCATACGTTTGCGGAAACCATGTACCGATTTCCGGCGGCGTCGGTGCGGTTGATATGTACGTTTCATACGTTTATTTTATTACTTTTTATTAAGGGAGTGCAAAGGTAAGGGAAAAATTGGAAAAGAACAACTTTTTCAAAAGGAACCAAAAAAATATAAAATTTATCCTCAAAATTAAGCACAAAAATAAAAACATCGCTAAATAGTTTCTACTTTATTAATGAATGCTTATTTTTACCCTGACAAATTATACCTCCGGAAATGGGGGTAGTAAATTCTTTAGCATTATGATACGCAAAATTACGCTATTTTTCTTTCTTCTCATTGGCCTGAACTCTATCGCTCGCGCCGTGGTACGCGATACCGCTACCATACATTTACCTCCATTTACTGACACTACCTGCGTAGGCACACAGTTAATGTTCACTGCTACCCAAAGCAGCGATACATTCTCTACTGCTACCTTTAAATGGTACACCAACAGTACGTTTACAGGTGTGACCCTCGATACATTTTATACTACCGCTCTGAGCGATGGTGATACAGTATATTGCGTTCTTAATTTTATCAATAGTGCCGGCGTAAACGATAGCGATACTTCAGGTATCATTATTGTTCACCATGCCGCAAGCATACCAGCCAATGTATTGGTGTCACTCACTGTGGGCAGCAACCCTGACTGCTCTGGTCGCCCGCTTACCTTTACAGCATACCCCGTGAATGGTGGCACCCGCCCGGTGTATCAATGGATGATTAATGGCGTAGCCCTTGCAGGCGAAGACAGCAGCACGATTTCCCGCTACTTCAGTGGTACAGATACGGTATCCGTTATGATGGTTTCTAACTCGCCGTGTGCGCCGGTTGATACCGTTTACTCTGCAATTATTCCTATCATTCATTCCCATCTTACAGAAGGTGTTACCATTGCCGCTGTCCGCAACCCGGTTTGCGCTTATTGGCTGGATACCCTTACAGCATCAGCTTATGATTACGGTTCCGGTGTTTCTTACCAGTGGTATGTCAACAACACGCCTATATTCGGTGCTGTAAGTGAAAACTATTATACCGATTCATTGCACAATGGTGATACTGTTTATTGTGTTATTATGTCGCCTGATACCTGCGTGCTAAACCCTGTTGATACTTCTAATCTCCTCGGTATTACCGTTAACCACGTTTATGATGCATCTGCTTACATCAGGTTATCTCATGGTTCTAATCCCGGTTGTCTGGACTCACCATGTACCTTCACAGCAGTTTACGACACTTTCGGTACCGCACCTTTTCACGAGTGGTTTATCAATGGAGTGCCTACTGCAATTGGTTCCGATACCATCACAAGGTTATTCAACAATACAGACATTGTAAGTTTCAGAGTTCGCCAAACCGATAACGGTTGCTATTCTCACGATTCGGTAACTGTACCGGGTGAAATTATGGTAAGAGACAGCACGCCTGTTGCCCCTCGCCTCTCACTTATAGGCGATATGCTTGTCGTTAACGATTCATCGGTTTGCGTTTGGTATTTTTCTGATACCGATCAATATCGTACCCGCTCCGGCAGGGATAGTATCATCCCGGGTACTACTGATTTTTCATACCATCCACGCTACCTCGGGTACTACTATGTGGTAAAGTACAACGGCAATTGCCCGTCGCTGCCATCTAACATTATTTACATTTCCTTATTGGGTGTAAATGAGTTAAATAAGGCTAACATAAAAATATATCCAAACCCAACAAATGGTATGGTTCAGCTGGATTGGGGTAACTTGAAAAGCAAAATCTATGTAGATGTTTATAATTCTGTTGGTCAGGCTATGTTGCACGAGGAAGTAAACAATCAGTCACATCATGAAGCCAACCTGAGTAACTTGCCAGAAGGCAACTATTATATTGTACTCAGAGACGATCAAGGTAACTACAGTACCAACAAAATCACGCTGCTGAGAAAATAATATTGATAGAAAAATTTCTTTATCCCCCGGCTAAAACCGGGGGATTTTTTTGCCTGCTACCCATTTTAATAACCTTAAACCTGCTCATCCAAACCCTTTTTACCGCTAACTTTGCGCATGAAACGGTGTGGTTTATGTATAAAGGTTGTTCAATTGTTCTACTTTCTTTTTTACTATTTTCTTTTAAGCTTTCTGCTCAGGACAACTACGAGATACAGGTATATGGTGCTAAGCTCGTTGCAAAAAAGAGAACCATGGTAGAGTTACATTCCAATTACTCGTTCAAAGGCACCAAGTGGCTGCCGGCTGGTGAATATTCTGATAACCACGTTTTTCATGAAACGATTGAGATTACCCACGGGTTTACCTCCTGGTTTGAGACCGGTTTTTATATTTTTAATTCTATTGGTTCAGATAACCGAACCGCCTATGTAGGTTCCCATGTAAGGCCCCGTTTTGCAATACCGGAAAAATGGAAATGGCCCGTCGGGTTGAGTCTTTCCTTTGAGTTTGGACTCCAGAAAAAAGAGTTTTCCGCCAATACCAGCACGTTGGAAATAAGGCCCATCATCGACAAAAAGTGGAATAAATTTTATTTCGCGTTCAATCCGGTTTTCGATAAAAGTTATGCCGGTCCCGATCAGAATAAGGGCTATGTCTATTCGCCCAATTTAAAAGGTAGTATAGACCTATCGAAAGAGCTGGCAGTGGGGCTGGAGTATTATGGCTCAGTAGGTGCCCTCCCTAATTTAGATCCGTTTCAGCAGCAGCAACACCAGCTTTTTATAGCTGCCGATATAGATTTTAACCCAGACTTTGAGTTTAATGCCGGCTACGGTTGGGGTTTCACTAACAGCACCGCCCAGCGCATACTTAAAGTGATTCTTGGCGTGCGATTGTAATTGCATTTATCCTATTTTTACAGGGGGTATATAGCTCGGCTGGCCACTATGATGTTGTTCCTTATTTTTATCTTGTTCATTGTCTTCATTATCTATATGGATAAGAGCCGACAGCGTATTCCCTCGCGGGCGCGGCTGATCTGCAGGAGCTGTGGGCACGTGGGCGACAGAACTGATTGGTATGATGCTGATGGCTGCCCGAATTGTGGCTCCCGCAAGTCAAGTAGGCTTACTTTTTACAATGCACCTGATATCCCGGCTTGGTACCGCAGGCTAAACATGCTCGCCCTTTTGCCCGTTTTGCTGTGGCCAATGGTGCTTTATAGCTCTGTTTTTATGTTTGATAGTCCATCGTCCGACAACTCTCAGACCTACCTTATGTTTTTCGCTATCATTGGCTACCCGGCCTACATTTTATTTTTTGTAGTTTCCGGTTTCAGAAACTTTAAAAAGCAGCAAAATCTTGCGGTTACCTTAACGCTCATCCCCATTTTTGCGTTTTTGCTGCTGCTGGTAACTTTATTTTCAAGGAAGTAGAGGTTGCCAACGAATGCTCGATTGTCAATAAATAGTTCGGCTTCCGAGGAAAAAGGATGAGCTAAATTCATTGATAAATGCAAAAAATAAATTACCTTAGTTTCCGTTATTAGCCTACAAACACACCCTCTACCCATGGCCAGATCCCTGTTATTACTTTGTTGCATTGCTATGCTGGCCATGCCGGGCTGCAAGAAGTCTTCCTCCGGTACCACCTGTACACAGCCAATTTATGGGTTTACGATGCCACTCAGTGCCATAACGAACACCCCATCTGATTGCACTTTTGGGGCTATCGATTTTAAAAATGAGACCATATCCAGTACGGCAACTTTCAAAAACGAAATATACCAGACGCAAACAGCCTACAATTCGCGGGAAAACTGCTACTATGTGTTCAGGGCGCGTACTATATCAGATACCCTTGTCACCCTTTTGCGCATCGATGCCAACGGTAGTGTAACGCCCTATACCCACGAATGCCGCTACCATTCCTATCAGTGCCTGTTGTACGATGCCGTTTTTGATAAACTGTATTGCATCCAAACCGGCTCCGGATACAATTCGCTCGCAGAGATATCGTTTTCTGATAGTGCTTTCACTATCGCAGCTGCAACCACTGTGCCAACACTTTTCAATTCCACCACCTGCAATACCCAAAACGGAGACGTATATATGGCGGGAAGTTTAAACAGTTATCAATATCGTGTTTATGCATTTCATCCCGGTACTGCAACTTACAGTACCGTAGGCGATTGCACCACTATGCCAACAATCGGCGGACTTTGTTTTAACCCAAACGACAACATGCTCTATGGCGTCTATTTAAACACCTCGCTCTGGACGTTCGTGCAAATAAATCCTACGAGCGGGCGTATCAAATATTCGTCCACCACAGTGCCCTATACTTATGGCTCCTACTCAGCCGCTATAGACAAGTGCAGCAACAATTATCTTTTGTCTATTGTCGATTTTACTTCACCTGCTGTTGCCTACGTTATCGGGTTTGATATGTATGGGAAAATAGTGCAGCGCGACGCCACCAGCTCGTTTTGGCAGGGGCTTGCATCTGGCCAGTGACGGTCTGTTAAGGACATTTTTTTTATTTTTATAAGCAGATTTCAAACCTTCCCCCATATGCTTAAAAACGCCCTGCTGTTCATTCTTTCCGTTGCTGTGATCGCTGTCTCGGCATGCAAGAAAGCCAGCACCAGTACAGCCTGTAGCACCAATATTCACGGCTATACCATGCCATTGGCTGCAATCACAGCCGCGCCGGGTCCCTGTAGTTTTGGCCTCCTTACAGAGTCCACCGCCACACTTTCCAATCAGGGCACTTTTACAAACACTATTTACCCTACACAGGCCACATTCGACAAAAAAGATCAGCTGTATTTTGTTTTTGAACAGTTCGAATACACCACCTACTACGGTGCTACGCTTTATAGTGTAGATAAAAACGGAAACGCAAAGACCTACAATAGCAATGATATTGGCCACGGTTACAAATGCATTTTATACAATAATGTATACAGTAAACTGTATTGTATTGTTTCAGGTGGATACAGCGATTCCCTCGTGGAAGTCCATCTTGGTGATAGTACTTTTTCCATCGGGGCTGGTGTCCCAGTTCCGCTTAGTTTAAATACAACGGCTGTAAATCCCAAAAACGGAATTATTTATGTGGTCTCTAACATAAATGGATA
>CAILMA010000627.1 GCA_903835145.1 uncultured Bacteroidota bacterium | reverse complement strand
TGTTCTTGGGCATATCGTGGTGTATCACATAGCGCACATTCGACTTGTCAATACCCATTCCGAAGGCTATAGTAGCCACTATTACTGTAATTTCATCTTTCTGAAACCCTTCCTGCACCCGGCTGCGTTCTTCCGGTGCCAGGCCAGCATGGTAGTGTGCCGCCTTTATTCCGAATTTCTTCAGATTTTCAGCTATTTCCATAGTGCTTGCCCGCGAAAGTGCGTAAATAATACCACAATCATCCTTGTGCTTTAGTATGTACTCGGCTATTTTGCCCAGCGTATTTTGCTTAGGGCGCACATAATACCATATGTTCGGCCGGTTAAAACTGGATATGTATACTGTTGCCTTCGGCACGTCCAGTTTCGTTATTATGTCGTCCTGCGTTATTTTATCGGCGCTGGCAGTGAGTGCCAGTACAGGCACTTGAGGGAAACTTTGTTTCAGAATAGCCAGTTTCAGGTATTCAGGCCTGAAATCGTGGCCCCACGAGGAGATGCAATGAGCCTCATCAATGGCAAACAAAGACGGGTTAAGCGTTTTCAGAAATTCTATAAACGGCGCACTGTTTGTTGGTATTCTTTCTGGTGCTATGTATAGGAGTTTGATGTTTCCCTGCCGTGCCTGGTTAATGACTTCTTTTTGCTCCTCGGGTGATTGCGTTGAATTCAGAAAGGCAGCGTGTATGCCGTTGGCCAGCAGCGAATCCACCTGGTCCTTCATCAATGCGATAAGGGGCGAAACGACGATAGTGATGCCCGGGAGCAGCATGGCAGGTAGCTGGAAGCAGATACTTTTTCCTCCACCCGTAGGCATTATAGCCATTACATCCTTACCAGAAAGTATACTTTCTATTACGGGTAACTGGTTAAGCCTGAATTGATTGTAACCAAAAAAATGTTGTAATGCCTGGTGTAGCCGTTCTCTGGAATAGGAAATCATAATTGATGATTGGGAAGGCTAAGATAGGGAGAAACCCGAACAACTTTTATACAAACTCCATCCCTGTTGCTATAAGATTGCTGTTGCCGCGCGCAAGTATTTTGCCTTCAAGGTCGTAGACATGGCATTCTACGTTTATTATTTTTTTGCCTACCCTCAGCACTTTTGACTCAGCACGCAGTCTTTGGCCTTCTTTAATGGAGAAGAGAAAGTCCACGTTGAGTGTGAGTGATGTGTAATGAGTATCCGCATCAAGGCTTACCACTCCCCAGCCAATGGCTTCATCTATTACCAGGCTCATCATGCCGCCGTGTATATTGCCGTAGGGGTTGGTCATTTCGTGTTTTACGAGCACATTAAGTACTGCTTCACCTTTCTGAATCCTTTCCAGTGTGAATGCCAGCCAGTTACCAGCAGGAGAGCGCGATGTAGTTACTTCCTTGCCTTCAAATGTTTCCTTTATCCACTCCAGCACCTTGCCCTTCGGTATTTCTTTATAGCCCATGATTCCCTGTTAATACGGCAAAGGTAGGCTACAACGCATCCCTACGGCCAATAGGTTGATTGAATTTATCTATCAATAAGGCAATCGTCGCAGTGAAGCGTGTGAAACAACCTGTGTGCTGCAGGCGCCAGTATAAGCCCGATATTGGTAATAAAAGCTACGCCGCTAAATAACGCATAGGCCGATGAAAATAGCTTTCCTGCTACATTATCTATCGACACCACCGGCCCCATCCCACTCAGAATCATAGAAGCATTGTGTATGGAGTCAATCCAGGTGATATGCCCAATATAGTGGTATCCAAAAATACCAATGGCAAGACATACCGATAGGATAAGCGTTGCAGTAACGACACTTTTTAGGATGCGGCCATAAAATACATGCATGGGCGCCACTGGCTGCGATCTGTTTTCGTACATTTTTATGAAGTGGATTGTTGATTAAATATCTGCTCAAAACTATTCCGATAATATTCGCATCTGGTTTATTCTGCTCTAAAAAAATGTTAAATAAAAATAAATGCAAGTCCCACGTTAATTTCAGGCGTGTTTTTTGCGTCTTATTTCCAGTAAAAGCAAATTGATATGAAAGTAAGAAATCTCTTCGTTATCGCAGGCCTGCTCACTGGCAGTGTTTTATTTACTTCTTGCTATCAGCACAACTACTATGATACCCACCCCGACCCGAATAACAACAATTCGGGTTCAAATTATCAATCGTCGTTCGATGAAGAATTTAATGGCACCGACCTATACAGCTGGTCGTTTACCGATGCCGCAGATTCTGCTTATGCAAGCATAACAGGCGGCAGCTACCAATATGTGGACTACAGTATGGCTAAATCGAGTATGACCGTAGTGCCAACCGGTATAAACACTTCAGGTAATTTCGCTGTCCGTACTTCAATTAAGTCCAACAATATCATGGGATTGATTTTCGGTGCATCTTCCACCGACAATGGCTATGCGTTTTTTATAGACTCTACCGGTAGCTATTCGTTGTATAAAGAGGGTATAGGCACCGTGGCATCAACCATAGTTATACCCGCAACAATAGATACACCACTTGTTGCTAAGAAAGGCTGGAACCAACTTGAGGTGGACCAAACCAATGGCACCTGGACGGGCTTTATTAATGGAACTCAGGTGTTTACAATGGCAGCAAGGTCTATTACCGGCGGTAATTTCGGGTTTAAGATATTGCCGGGAACTGTAGGATATGCCGATTATCTTAAAGTGAATAATGATTAGGGCTCAAATCACCTATAATTCAGAAATTTCGCTTTATTTTGCAGCGTTATACTGCTAAAATATGAATTTTCAACTTACAGAGGAACAGATAGCGGTGCAGATGGCTGCACGCGATTTTGCAAGAAATGAATTGTTACCGGGCGTTATTGAGCGCGACGAACACCAGAAATTTCCGGCTGAACAAATTAAGAAACTGGGTGAGCTTGGTTTTTTAGGTATGATGGTTGACCCAAAGTACGGCGGTAGCGGAATGGATACCATAAGCTACGTACTGGCAATGGAAGAAATTTCTAAAATCGATGCGTCTGTTTCTGTTTGTATGAGCGTTAATAATTCACTCGTTTGCTGGGGTCTCGAAACCTATGGCAACGAAGCACAGAAACAAAAATACCTTGTTCCATTGGCGAGCGGTCAGGTGATTGGAGCCTTCCTGCTTAGTGAGCCTGAAGCGGGTAGCGATGCTACTTCTCAGCGCACAACAGCTATTGATATGGGCGACCATTATGTGCTTAATGGCACTAAAAACTGGATCACCAATGGTAACTCAGCTACGCACTATCTTGTAATTGCACAGACTTACCCTGAAAAAGGGCACAAGGGCATTAATGCGCTTATTGTAGAAAAGAATTCACCCGGTGTTACCGTAGGTGCAAAAGAAAATAAACTGGGTATCAGGGGTAGTGATACCCACAGTATCATGTTCCAGGATGTGATAGTGCCTAAAGAAAACCGTATAGGTGATGATGGTTTTGGTTTCACTTTCGCAATGAAGGTGCTTGCTGGCGGCCGTATCGGTATAGCTGCTCAGGCCCTCGGTATTGCAAGTGGCGCTTATGAGCTTGCGCTAAAATACAGCAAGGAGCGTAAAGCATTCGGCACTGAAATTTCTAACCATCAAGCCATCGCATTTAAGCTGGCTGATATGGCGACAGAAATTGAAGCAGCCCGCCTGCTTTGTCTGAAAGCAGCGTGGACTAAGGACGAACACAAAGATTATACTTTGTCTGCATCTATGGCTAAGTTGTTTGCATCAGATATTGCCCAGAAAGTAACTAATGAAGCAATTCAGATACATGGCGGTTACGGATATGTAAAAGAATTCCACGTTGAGCGCCTGATGAGGGATGCTAAGATCACCCAGATTTATGAAGGTACCAGCGAGGTTCAACGTATCGTAATCAGCAGGACCGTACTTAAAGGATAATTTAAGATAGCCTAACCGGTTCAGGTTTTTATAAAGGTTGAGCCGAAAATAATTCGTAAAGGTGTGCCACAGGTTGTGGCGCACCTTTACCAATTTAAGGCTGTGTGCGTCATGAAATATTGAGCAATCAGTTGCCACTTTTGGTGCTATCAGGAAGGTGCGATAGTATAAAAATGTCATGTGCCTCATTTAAAATCATGCCAATGGCAAGCAGGTATTAAACCTGCCCGTCTATATTGGTTCTAAAACAGGCGAATTGCAGTTAAAATGTCGTTAAACTAAACGCATATGTTACGATACCACAACCTTCAACCTATTTTTGCTACTTTTGCAGTCTTTTTGTAAAGTATAATGAGCGACCTACATTCAATGATTGACCGGAGCAGGCTACCCAGCCATATTGCCATCATAATGGATGGTAATGGCAGGTGGGCACGTGAGCGCGGGCAGGATAGGGTTTTTGGTCATTACGAAGGTGTAGTGAGTGTGCGCGAAATTGTGGACGCTTGCGGTGAGTTGGGGGTACAATACCTCACACTTTATGCGTTCTCTGCTGAAAACTGGAACCGGCCCAAGGCCGAAGTTGATGCACTGATGGAGTTGCTCGTTAATACCATAAGGAAAGAAGTAGATGACCTGAAAAAGAACAATGTGAAGTTGCACGTTATCGGCGATTTTGCGAGTTTGCCCCAGATATGCCAACAGGAAATGACGGAAGCAATGGAAATAACTTCCATGAATACCGGACTAAATCTGGTGCTTGCCCTTAGCTACAGTTCCCGGTTTGAGCTCTTACAGGCGGCACGAAAGATTGCAGAAAAAGTGGCGGCAGGTGCTTTGAAACCTGAGGATATTACAGAAGATGATTTTCAGGCCGGGCTTGATACCCATGGTTTCCCCGATCCTGAACTGATGATAAGAACAAGCGGAGAAAACAGAATAAGTAATTTCCTGCTTTACCAGCTGGCTTATGCCGAATTGTATTTTACTCCAGTGCATTGGCCTGATTTCAGGAAACAAAATTTATACGACGCGCTGCTCGATTACCAGCGACGCGAACGCCGATTTGGCAAAACAAGTGAACAAATACAAAAGAATATTGTCCCGAATGTATAAGATCTCCTTTCGATACGGTTTATTACTCCTCTGTGTGCTTGGCATGAGCAACGTGTTTGCCCAAATGGGCGGGCGCGGTACCGGCCTCAAGCAAATGGCGCAGCAAGTGGAAGGTGATGCTAAAAAACCTGTTGAGTATGAGCTCGGTGGTGTTACCATATCCGGGTCGCAGTATCTCGATGCAGACCTTATTCTGGCAGTTACCAACCTCACAGTAGGGCAGAAATTACACATGCCTAATGACGAAAGCATATCTAAGGCCATCAAGGCACTCTGGAAACAGGAATTGTTTTCTAACATAAATGTTACCGTAACAAAATATATTGATGATAAGGTTTTCCTGAATATACAAGTAGAGGAAAGGCCAAGATTAAGCAGCTTCAAATTCAAGAACATCAAAGTAGCTGAAGCAAAGGAAATTAAGGGCAAATTGCCGCTTATTACCAATAAAGTGGTAACCG
>CAILMA010000626.1 GCA_903835145.1 uncultured Bacteroidota bacterium | reverse complement strand
GTTGCCTCGCGCTTCTGTTTGTCATGACGTATTCTTCGTCGTGCAAAAAGCAACAGACACTTACGGTTGGTGGTGTGCTTAAATTTTCGGTCGATACACTGAAATTTGATACCGTGTTTACCGCAGCTGGTAGTTTTACAACTGGATTGCTCATTTATAACAATCAAAGCTCACCGGTTGTATTGAGTTCCGTGAGGTTGCAGGCGGGAAATACGTCTTATTTTCATTTAAATGTTGATGGTTTCCAGGGCAATAATGTGAGTAATATTCATATTGCGCCACATGATAGTGTTTATGTTTTTGCCACTGTTAACATAGACCCTACAAATAAGACAACTCCATTTATCATTTCAGACCAATTGATAGCTACGCTAAATGGAAAGGATTTCTCGGTTGTGTTCACAGCATATGGCCAGAATGCCCACTACATAGTAAGGGATAGTCTTATTGGCGTTAACAACTGGGACACTGTTTTACCCTACGTTGTATTGCATCAGTGTGTAGTGGGGCCGTCCACAACATTGAATATACCAGCAAGGGCGCGGGTTTATATGCACCAGGATGCACGGTTTTTTGTATATGGTACGATGAATGTGTGTCCGGGCTCGCAGCTGGCATCTGATAGCGTTGTTTTTCAGGGCGACCGGCTGGACAGGGTCTATTTTGGATATCTTGGATTCCCGGGAGAGTGGGGTGGTTTCTATGTTGTGAATGGCGGCACTTGCAATTTGAACAATGCCGTCTTGAAGAATTGTGGTGGTTCTACCCCTTATTATAACTATTCTATACAGCCGGCAGCTGTGGAGGTGGATAGTGGTGGAAAGTTATTGATGACTAATACTATTATCAAAAATTCAATAGGCCACGGCATTTTTTCCTTTCAGGGGAATGTAACGGCAACAAACTGCCTTATAGAAGATTGCGGTGGTGAGGCGCTGGCGGTAGTGCTTGGCGGGAAAGATTCCTTTAACAGTTGCACCTTTGCTAACTACAGTACAAGCTCAATTAGTCACCTGAACAACCCCACAGTGGGTATCGTGAACTGGTTGCAAATAAGCCAGACTGAATACATCTATTCCAACCTGAATGCTGTTTTGAGAAATTGCATTGTTTGGGGCTCGCTGGATAGTGAGTTGGTTTGCGACACTTCAGGCTCACCCGCCGGAACACAAGCTTACTTGCAGTTTGATCATTGTCTCCTCAAGAAAGGTAAGCAAACGGAAACATTCGTTCAAATGAACGCCTGCTTTAATCAGGATCCACTTTTCAAAGACCCTACCAAGGATAATTTCCATATTCCAGCCACATCACCTGCAGTTGGCAAGGGCGTAACCGCCTATGAGCCTATCTATGATCTGGACTGGAATGCACGCCTTTACAGTACTGGTGGGTATGATGTGGGTTGTTACCAGCATTCCAATTAGCGTAAGCTTCTTCATTTGTTGAAAAGAATTTCCTGTTCATATTTGCGGTCCTTTGGGTAAAACGCCGCTTAACAGTCCATGCGCTAAAGGGGCAACATTGCGGTAACATTACCGTAATGTTCGCATAATACGACAAGTATACATTTGCAAAAAATTGCTAAACAAATTTAGTATGAAGAAGCAAATACTTGCGTTTTTGTTGTGTATCACAGCCCTTTTCTCTATTAACAGTCGGTCGTTAGGCCAAAGCCGGTTGATTCATTACTGGCATTTTAACAATGCCACGGTACCCGGTGCTATGTACACCGATACCATCCATGGTATAGCCGCAGATTATTCTTTGCTCGATACGTCGAAAGCTAAGATATTATATATGAAGAACTCCGGGGTGTCTTCAGCCTATTCCACCTACATTGATTTTTATGTGCCGGCAACGTCGGAATATGATACGGTAAACTTAAGGAGAAGTGCCACTGGCGGGAATGGCGTAAAGGTTCGTAACCCGAGCGACAGCATGGAGCTTAGGTTTTACATTCCAACCAATCACTACAAAAACATTGTGCTGAAATATGCTTACGAAAGGACCACAAACGGTGCGACGCTTGAAAATTTTGACTACAGTATTGATAGTGGTGCCAGCTGGAGGACAAGTGGAATAACAAGTACCAGCGACTCGCCAACATTCAACCAGTTTGGCTTGTTTACAGAGTTCTTTTCTGATACTCAGGTGAACAACAACGGTAAGCTTGTATTCCGCGCTAAGTTTTCAGGTGGGGGTGTTTCTTCCACATCAGGTAACAACAGGATAGATAATGTGACCGTGGAGGGAGATACACTTATAGCTTGTACCACACCAATTGCTGGTGTTATTTCAGGTGCTTCCGTAGTTTGTACCGGTGCTACAATTACGCTTTATACATCGGGTAGTGGTGGCAGCTGGAGCAGTACAAGCACTGGTGTTGCTACGGTAGCCGGTGGTACGGTTACTGGTGTTGCCGTTGGTGTTGATACTATTAAATATACGGTTAGCAACAGTTGTGGAACCGCTGTTGCCAGGTATCCTATTTCGGTAAGCAATCCGCCATCTGCGGGTTCTATAACCGGTGGTTATACCATTTGCCAGAATGATTCTACTTTGTTTACTGATGCTACAACTGGTGGTGTATGGAGCAGCAGTAGTACTGCTGTAGCTACCACAGGTGCAGCAGGTATGGTCTATGGGGTTTCCGGTGGTAGCATCATCATTTCCTACACAGTAACCAATGCATGCGGCAGTGCTACTGCAATTCATACCATTACCGTAAATCCACTACCTGCTACAGGTACGGTTACGGGTGCTACTACCTTGTGCGCAGGCGCAACTACGACGCTTTCTGATGGTGTATCTGGTGGTGTTTGGAGGTCTTCTAATACCTCGGTCGCAAGTGTTGATTCTACAACTGGTGTTGTTACTGGCGTAGCAGGTGGTACTGTTACTATCTCTTATGTACTCACCAACTCGTGTGGTAGTGCCGCTGCGACGTCAACGCTTAGCATCAGTCCGCTGCCAAATGCAGGCACAATTTCAGGTAATGATGTGGTGTGCATAGGTGATAGCATTACGCTCGCTGACGGTGTTTCGGGTGGTACCTGGAGCAGCCGCAACGGTACACTCGCATTCGTGAGTGCAACGGGCACAGTAATTGGTTTTTCGGCTGGGGTTGACAGCATTTTGTATTCTGTGACAGGTACCTGTGGCACCAGCTATGCTGCTAAAGCGGTGACTGTACTTACAGCTGCTCAGTGTCTGAAACTTGGAGTAAATAACACAACAATAGCTACAGAAGGTTTGGCTATTTTCCCAAATCCATCTAATGGTACTTTTACCGTTACTATGCCAGGGGTGAATGGTAAGACAACAATAACAATCTGCGATATTTATGGTAAGGTTGTTGCTGAAGCCTCTATTGATCAGCAGCAAGCTATTAATAAGGTCTTTAATTTAGGCAATGAAGCTCCCGGTGCTTACTTCATAATAGTAGATGCAAATGGACAGAT
>CAILMA010000625.1 GCA_903835145.1 uncultured Bacteroidota bacterium | reverse complement strand
GCTTGCCGCACAAATCGATAAATACCTTGATATTTTCGGGCTGTTGGCTGTGGCCAAAAAACGCATTGATACTTTTTCCGGCGGAATGAAAAGGAGAATAAACCTTATTGCAGGCATCCTCCACAAGCCAGAAATTTTATTTCTCGATGAGCCGACTGTGGGTGTTGACGTTCAATCGCGCCACATTATTACGGAAAATCTGAAATTGATCAATCAAAACGGCTGCACCATTATATACACTTCCCACCTTATGGAAGAAGCCGAGCAATTGTGCACCCATATTAACATCATAGACCACGGCAAAATAATCATTGAAGGTATTCCGGCAGAACTCATTGCCACCCACCAAACAGAAAATCTTGAGCAGCTATTCTTAAAGTTCACCGGTAAAAAACTGAGGGACTAATATGCGCAGATTGTTATCAAGTATCCGAAAAGAACTAATCTTACTGCTGCGTGACCGGGGCGGTCTTGCCATTTTATTCCTTATGCCGGTGGCATTGATCACTATAATGGCGCTTATTCAAGATGCTCCCTTTCGCGATTACCAGGAATTGAAAATCCCGTTGCTTTTGGTGAACAATGATACGGGTAAGATAGGCCAATCTTTAAAAAATGGATTAAAAGAATCAAAAATCTTTGAAATAACTGAGCTAAAAACCGATGAAAAAACGGTAAAAGAAAAAGTAAAGAGTGAGCAATATGAAGTAGGTATAATTATACCTGATCAGGCAACTGACAGGCTAAACAGTAAGGTTAGCAACTTCGTTACCGGCAAACTCGCCGAGGCAGGCCTGCCCGGCGCTCCTGCCACACCGTCAACAATAGACACCAGTGTGCTAAATATCGTAGTACTATTTGCCCCTGAAACAAAAAAATCATTCCGGGCCTCCATTCTTGGCTCACTGAAACAATCTGCTTCGAAAGCAGAAAACCAAACATTAATAGAAATATTCAGTAAAAAACTGAATATAGGGACCGGTACGGCAGCTAAAAGTGTACCACTAAAAGACTTTATCACATTCACAGAGCCCAATACCGTTGCCACACCCAAAGAAGCCTTGTTGCTCAATTCAGTGCAGCACAACGTGCCAGCCTGGACCATTTTTGGCATGTTTTTCATTGTCATTTCACTGGCAGGAAGTTTAATTAAAGAAAGAGAAGAAGGAATTTATACCCGGATACTTGTAATGCCCGGGTCAACTGCTGTTTTACTTTCCGGCAAAATAGCGGCTTACCTTTTCATTTGCCTCATCCAGTGCGTGTTAATGTTGCTGGTGGGCATGTACCTCTTACCACACCTCGGGCTCCCTTCACTCGTTATAGGGCATAATATAGCAGCTATCGGTGTGGTTGCAATTTGCACGGGCCTTGCAGCAACCGGGTACGGCATTCTCGTCGGCACCATTTTTACGACGCACCAACAAGCATCCACATTCGGGGCTGTCTCCGTCGTTATATTAGCTGCTCTGGGTGGTATTTGGGTACCCGTATATGTAATGCCCGACGCAATTCGTATATTTACGAAGTTCTCCCCACTCTATTGGGCACTGACTGCTTTTCATAAAGTGTTCCTGGGTCAGGGCGATATAACATCAATTCTTCCTTATGCATT
>CAILMA010000624.1 GCA_903835145.1 uncultured Bacteroidota bacterium | reverse complement strand
AGTATGTTGGTGCGAGCGCAATTACTGCCGTATCAGCTGTGAACCAGGTACCCCCGCGCACAGAATCGGTGATGGTAACCGGGTGAAAAACATCACCCGCAGCTATGGTAACCGAGAACGAATCGGTGATGCTACCATGGGCATTATAGACCCGATAGGTACCGGGCACTTTACCAATTATATGCACCATCCCGCGGTCAGTTGCATCGGTATGGATAAAAATGCCCGTTGTATCGTGGGTGTACCAGCGGCCAAGGCTTGAAGAATCGGTGAGTGTTTCGTTGTGCCCGAGGCAATAGATGTAAACCATTCTGCCTCCGGTGGCACTACCGGCAATAAAATCGGTATCGGTAACACTTTCGCTGTCAGAGTAGTAGTACACCCGGTTGCTGTCACAAACCAGCAGGTCCACATCATCATCAAGCGTTATACCCAGCGGGCCGGTACCAGTATCAAACGAGCTGAACTCGCTTATAATGCCACCAGCAAGGTTTTGCGCATCAAGAATCTTGACGCGGTTGGAGTCGTGTACGGTGCAGTATAACCTGCAGCCTGTTGAGTATAGGTCAAACGGTTTGTTTATACTTGCAGAATCTACCTTTACCATGGTGTGCAGGTTGTACCTGCTTATCATGTTGTGGTCGTACTCAGAAAGGTAAAGGTCATTGTCCCTAATGGCAACAGCCTTCGGCCTGTCAAGCCCGGTAACTAAAACTGATTTTGTGGCCGTAGAGAGTGGGTTTGCAATTTTTATAAGTTTACCTGTGTGTGCGACACTTACCCCTGCAGTGGTTACAGAGTCGCCACCTACAATGTATAAATTCTGAGCTGAATCCAGTGCTATGCCCCGGGGGGTAAACCAGGATAGTGCAGTTCCCGGCGAGTTGTCTATCACTTTTATGAGGTGCAGCGCTGAATTATAGATCATGATATTGCTATCAGCCCGTTCCGTCTGCACTGCGTATAGGTTCCCTGCCCTGTCATACGCCACGCCCTCGGGCCCGGTAAGGTGGATGCTGTCGTTTGGGTTTAATCCCATCATAAACCGGGTGAGATTGGTCCATACCTTTACGGTGCCGGTGCTGCCATAAGTTGTTTTATTGTGTGCTGCAACTGCTACCTGCTCTCCACCGCTAATGGCTATTGCTATGGGGTTGGCGAGTTTTACCCGGTACTGCGTACTGGTATCCTGCCCATGGCAAGGCTGGTAGTGCGCCTGTGCTAAGGAAAAAAACGGAGCCAAAATAAGGCAGAGTACAACATGCAACAAGTTGAGGGACTTTTTCATTGCGTGGGATTGATTTTTAATATTTAGCGAAAAGTAGATTTTATTTTAATAACAACCAAAAAAAAGGAACGAACGGTCGTTTTTGTTTGTAAACGGCAACAAAAAGAATGGCATTTTTGATAAACGAGCATTTCGGGGCATCAACTTTCGCAAGAAAAGAGTCGGTATAACGATAGGAATGGTGTTATTTTTGGTCAATGCGTCTATTCGGTACAATATATTCTTTAATTTGCCGTTTTTCTATCAGAATGCGCATTAAATATTTATTACATATATTGTTAATATGTCTACTGTCGTCGGCCGTTGCTGATGCGCAGTCTTATTATACCTCTACTGAATACGGGCTTGCGATAGGTATGTCTCAGTATTTTGGCGACCTCAATGAGAACTATGGTTTTCAGACCACCTCCCCATCCTATGGTTGTTATGTGCGCAAACACATGAACCCATATATTTCTGTAAAAGCTGTTTTTAATTATACTTCAGTTGGTTATGACGATAAGTACAACACTGACCCCTACCAGCAGGAGCGCAACCTGAGTTTTAAAAGCACGGTAATAGAAGTAGCAGCACAGGCTGAGTTTAATTTCTTCCGCTTTGTGACCGGCGACGAGCAGCATAGATTTACACCCTACCTCACGGGGGGTATCGGTGGCTTTTATTATAATCCGTACACTTTTTATAAGGGGGTAAAATACTACCTACAGCCGCTCGGCACTGAGGGACAAAACGCTGGCTACAATGCCCGCCAATACAGTAATTACGCTGTCTGCTTCCCTATAGGAGCGGGTGTAAAGTACTGGCTTAATGCTGGTATCAATCTGTCGTTTGAAATTGCCGATCGCCTCACAACAACAGATTATCTGGATGATGTAAGCTCCACATATGTAGGCACTGGCGCTTTTACCGGAAAAAACGTGAACCCGATAGCGCTTGCCCTTCAGGACCGCAGCAAGGAAGTAATAACAGCAGGTGAGCCCCTTGGCCGCCTCGGCAAGCAGCGTGGTAACTCCAGCAACAAAGACCAGTACCTTGTAGCGATTTTGAGTGTTTCCTGGCATTTTACCACCTACCGCTGCCCGCAATACCTGAGAAATGATATGATAAGGGTGAGGTAGTTTTTTAGTTGTAAGTCGAAAGTGGTATTATTGGGTGATTTTTTAAAAGAGCTGGAACTTACGGAGGGCAGAGCCACAGGTATCCCGACTATTCTTCAGGTACTTAATGATAATGGCTCTCCCGTGCCGCAATTTAGAACTGACGACAGCAGGACCTACTTTGAAGTTGAGTTTTTTATACACCCGGCTTTTAAGACCGTACAAGACACCATTATATTTGATTTGGAAAGCCAAATTTGGAATATTGAAGGTGTAAATGAGCTATTGAATTTATTGTTGGAAAAAGCCGGAATTGATATAGCTGGAGGTATAGCTGGAGGTATAGCTGGAGGTATAGCTGGAGGTATAGCTTATTCTAATCAATATACTGATAATCAATTGTTTAAACTGATTGAAATAATTAAACATAATGATACCGGAGGTATAGCTGGAGGTATAGCTGGAGGTATAGCTGATAAGGTAATAGAAGTACTGCAAATAGCACAGGAAGGAAGCAGCAGAAAAGACATAATGCAAGGATTGAATATTGCAAATAATGCAAATAATTTCGAAAATTATTTACAGCCATTAATGCATGTAGGCTGGATAACAATGACTATCCCATCTAAACCAACCAGCCCGAAACAAAAATATATAACCACACTTAAAGGCAGGTTGATAGTAGAGATACTGAAATATAAGGCCAGGTAAATATGAAAGCACGACATGCACCTTTATGTAAATATTCAATACCTGTTCCGGTTTAAAATTAATAACCTGGGCTCAATTAATACTTAAGGGCACCTCTAAAAACTAAAAGGACATAAAAAGT
>CAILMA010000623.1 GCA_903835145.1 uncultured Bacteroidota bacterium | reverse complement strand
CGAACCTAATCAGGGCGTGGCATGGGCCCGCACCCGGTGTGCCAGGGAAGCAAAGGGCGAAATAATAGCTTACATTGATGATGACTCAGAAGCACAGCAGGGCTGGCTTTCGAAAATTGCTGATTTTTTTGACAATAATCCCGAAGTATATTCGGTTGGTGGCAAGATAGTGCCTCGATTTTTAACCGATGTGCCAGACTGGTATTCTAAGTATTTCTTCGGCCTTGTAGGGTCATTTGACCAGGGCGACAAGATAAAGCGTCTTAAAGGCGAGCGCTACCCGTGTGGTGCCAACATGGCCTTCAGGGAAAAGGCGTTCCGTAAAGTGGGTTACTTTAATACTCTGCTGGGCCGTAGTGGCAAGGGATTGCTGGCCAATGAAGAAAAAGACATCTATAAGCGCATACTGGCAACAGGCATGAAGGTGTACTACCTGCCCGATGTTTGGGTGACCCACACCGTTGAGGCCAATAAATTTGATATTGACTATGTAAGGCGACACAGTATGGGTATTGGCGGCGGTGAGCGGCTGCGCCTTAAGGGCAATACCATAGCACTCTTAAAGAAATTCCTGGAATACTTAGCCAAGTGGGGATATGCGGTTGTTTATGGCCTCGGCTACCTTTTTAAGGGTCAGGTAAGTAAATTCAAAATGCTCGCTATGTTCCGCTGGTGGGTGCTCGAGGGCTTTATTAATCCCGCTGGCGCCAACTAAATCTGATTAGCCCAACCGGGATACAGGCACACAACCCAAACAAACGTTAAAGACTGAAAAATAACATTTCGTAACAGCGTTTTCGTGATATTTTCGTTAGAAATATCACCATATGAAAACCGTTGGGATTGTTGGCGGAACAGGCTTTACAGGGAAGTACATCACAGCCTTGTTATTGAAAAAAGGCTATGCCGTCGTTGTCTTTACCCGCAATGCCCGCCTTAAAAGCATTATACCCAATCTCACCTATGCCATGTGGGACGCTACCCACCGCACCTGCGATACTGAAGCCCTGAAAACGATTGACGTTGCCATTCATCTTGCCGGTGCAGGCATTGCCGACAAACGCTGGACCGACGAGCGGAAACAGGAAATACTGGACAGCAGGGTAAAGAGCACAGAATTTCTCGTGAATCAGCTGCAACTACATGCACCCTTTTGTAAAACATTCATCGCTGCGTCGGCCATTGGCTTCTATGGCGCAGATAAACATCCTGGTCATCCATTCACTGAAGAGGCTGGTGCCTACCCCGATTTTTTAGGGGATACCTGCAAAAAATGGGAAGAGGCATCAGCCGAGGCAAGTTCTTTTTTACGTACGGTCATATTGCGGTTCGGTATTGTTTTGGGCAAGGAGAGCGGGGCATTCCCGCAGCTTGCGGCACCTATGAATTTTGGCGTGATGCCTATTTTAGGCTCCGGCGATCAGATAGTGAGCTGGATACATGTGGCTGATATTGCCAACATGGTACTTTTTGCCATAGAGCACGAAACAGTAAAGGGAATTTACAATGCCGTTGCACCCAACCCGGTAACCCACAAAGAACTGATGAAGACTATAGCCCGGCTTAAGGGCGGCTTTAAAATACCAGCCCCGGCGCCCTCGTTCCTGCTACAGATAATGCTGGGTGAACTGAGCATAGAGGTGCTGAAAAGCTGTACGGTTAGCGCTGCCAAAATAGAAGCAGTCGGTTTCAAATTCGAGTTTCCGGTTATAGAAACTGCGGTAAAAGCGATACTGGCACAGAAAGAAGCATAAACCCTATCACTCAATAATAGGTTTTTAAAAACATAGTCATCAGTCATTTTAACAGCAGAAAAAATGAGAATGCTACTCATTTGTTTTTCGATAGTGGTGCTGGCAGCGGCCGGAATATTATTGTATGCCTGCTACCCTGAGCCTGTGATGCCGGCAGGCGTGGTGGTAGATAGCATAGATGTTTCTAAATCGGACCACCGCCTAACCGCCTATGCACATCAGCAACCCGTACGCACCTACCCCATAGCCATAGGCAAGAATCCCATAGGTGCCAAAGAATATGAGGGGGACTTAAAAACGCCGGAAGGGCACTACCATATCTATGATAAAAACCCAAACAGTCGTTACCACAAAAATCTTGGTGTTTCCTACCCTAACGCCGCTGATGCTGCCCACGCCAAGATACTGGGCAAGCCGCCGGGGGGCGACATCAAGATACACGGGATGGCAAAAAAGCAGTTTTATATAGGCCGTTGGCACCGCTTCGCAGTCTGGACCAATGGCTGCATAGCCCTTACAAACGAAGAGGTTGACGAACTCTACGAGCATACACCCGTAGGTACACCCATAAACATAAGACCGTGACCTAAAAATCGCCCACCTGATTTACCCGCCGAAGCCAAAGGAAAAACCGAAGCCTACAACAAGCCCACCGGGCGTTAAAATGCTTAGCGTCGTTTTACCATTGCTTGAAAGGTCATCGCCATAAAGTTCATCATAATTATGGTTGGAGAATGGTATAGACCAGCCCAACATAGTGTATATCCTGTTGTTGCGCCTACCGAGGTTCCAGAATTTGTAGCCTGCAATGTAAACGTTCGTTTGGGGCAGCAGGTTCAGGGTAACCTCTTCTGTGCCATAAACAGTTTCAAGATTAGTAGTGAAGTTATTCAGGCCGGTGTTATGCGTAATGCCCGCACCCAATGCCCAGCCTCTGTGGCAGGGGCTGAAATAGTACTTGAGCCCGGCTGTTACCTTTGAGCCCCAGGTACTTATACCCGCACCGCCTTCCACCGACAGCGATTTCAACACCGGAACGTCAAGGTTAAGTCCTATCAGGCCGGTAGGATTGTTGAGACCGGTACTTATGGTAACATACATCTTAGGGCATGCGCCTCGTGACTTTTTGTGGGTTGGTTTCATGTCGTTTTTGTGCTGTGCAAATGCACCGACAGCAAACGATAAAAGCAGGAAAAGCAGGTTGATTTTTTTCATAAAAATTGTTGGGGTGTAAAATTAGTGCCCTATCGTGAAATTATCTACAAAAAATGCCTGATAGTAAGCAGACTGGTTAAAATTCTGCTGATATGCCCATGTGCATCAATCCTTTATAGCCCATACCGAGCTCAAAGAAATAGGCAAATTGGCCGCCCATCCGAAGGCCTAACGGTGTTATTTGACCGTTGATGTGCGAATCATTTTGTTTGTAGGGGTTGGTTGGTACCAGCCCGTTCGGGCCATAAAAATAGGACGGTGCCGTCACATCGTCGGCAAATTTATACGTTACGGAACCGAGCGTATAACCCACGCCTGCCAGGCCATAAATAGAAAACCGGTTGTGCCTCAGATAGGCAAATTTACCCTCGACAGCCAGGGTATAATACTGCCTGCTGTAGTGTCCCGATGTACCTCCCCCATTACCTATATGTGCACCCCATTCCGGATTGCCATAAGAGAGTTCACCATTTTGGTTATCCAATCCCAGCGTAACACCTATAGAAGCCCGACGGCTAAAATAATGGTGGTAATTAACAAACAAAGCAGTAGTAACTATTCCCGGGAACGACATGTAATCATAAAGAGGCCCATTAGATAATCCTCTCACTTCGTCAACCGTGATAAGTCCGAACCCGCAACTCAGAGAATTTACGGGCAGATCTTGTGTCTTGTAACCCGATTGGGCACGTAGCACAACGCTGGTGAGTATAAAAACGATGGCAAGCAATAGTGTATAGGAAAAGTTTTTCATAGCTACTGTTTTTACAACAGCAAACAATAACCATGCCAGTTTTTTTACATCATGCCATTAAAAAAGCAGACTGGTATTGCTGCCAGCCTGCTCTTCTTTAAAT
>CAILMA010000622.1 GCA_903835145.1 uncultured Bacteroidota bacterium | reverse complement strand
GTGCGCAGCCAGGTTGTGAATAACTTAGCAATTTCTATGAGCTCTGGAATGCCCACGCCGGTGTCGAGGTTTTTAATCGCGGCCGTGTATTTCACAGCCAGCTCTGCATCCCGGGCATTTACATCACTGGTGTCTATCATCTTCTGATTCACTTTTTCCAGCAATTTGTAGAGTTGTCCCAGTTGGTGTTCCTTCGCTGTCATCAGCGATTTCTTTTCGTTGTCCCAGCAGCCTTCCCTTATCCACAGCGTCAGTTTGTCTAATTTAATATCAACCTCACTGCAAATTTGCTCATTGGTGAAGTAGTCGCGGGTATAATATATTTGGGCGAGCTTTTTCTTTTCCCAGTCAGTTAGTTCATTTTCCATGCATCAAAATTGACGCAGGTTTTTGGCACTGGCTAATCGGGGTTTTATGATGGTACACTTTCTGCACCACCATAGTACGCCACGCTGTACTATCATAAAAAATACTTTGGTGGATAACTACTAATAACCGCATGTTTGTGAGCAGTTTACCCATTAGGCTTCCGTTATTAGTAACAAAATTGGTTGCAACAGAATGCAAACAGGACACAGGGCGGAAATATTGCGATTAATTTTAAAACAAATAGTAGCGAAAGCTTTTAAAAAGTAGGCTTGCTTTGGTAACTTGGCACTATGATAAAGTTTCAACGGTTAGTTTGGGTAGTGGTTTCAATATTCGCAATGTCGCTTTCAGCGTCAGCGCAAAGCACCTGGCACGATTGCCCTGTGTATGGCGATAATCCCCGCTTTTATGACGCAGATCGCCTGAAGAACAGGTATCAGATCCCCACTCAATATTTACCTATCGACTTTGCCACAATGGCCAGCATGCGCTATGATGCTGATGCCGACCAAAACAGCGCAGTGAAGCTGCATGGCTATGTAATACTCGTAAAGTACGGAGGCACCGAAACCTGCAATTGCCACAGCACAGACAAAGATGATTTCGACGTACACATAGTGCTTTCCAACAGCGAAGAAGATGCAGATGTAAAAGATGGAATAGTGGTGGAGCTGACGCCGAGAATGCGCAGTGTGCTGAACAACGGCTGGGATAAGGATGCCGTAAAAGAACTGTTTTACCACAAGTGGGTGACCGTATATGGCTACCTGTTTGACGATAAAGAACACAAGGCTATGAGTGCTGCCGATGGTGCACATGCCGATAATACCCATCGTGCATCTTGCTGGGAGGTGCACCCGGTTACCAATATAGTTGCTGATGAGCGGCAGGACAAAAGGAAGTAACCGTCTATAAGCAAGTAGGCCAGCTGAGGCTCCTTCGCATTTTTTCTGAACTCGATTTCAAACAAAAAAAGTTAATAAACTAACGCCCTTTGGGGCGTTTTTTCGTTGAAATGGCAACAAACTGCAGCCAGTTTTCCGGCTGGCGAATCATTTTTTCAAACCACAACAAACCACTATAAATAACTGCTTCATTCCGAAAGAAGTGATGGGGGTTATCCACCAAACTAATTTTTATGATGGTACACAAAACGGTACCATGATGGTACAGAAAGTGTACCACCATAAATCCGCGATTTGTTGAGGGCGAAAATCAGCTTCACCTTTGTATCGCAAAACAACGAAGTTTCTATTATGACAGAGAAATTCAAGAAAATAGACCGCCAGTACGTGCTTTCAGACAGCTCCGTGAATGTGTACGGGTTCCGGCTGCTCACCTCTGGTTACCAGCTCGATGCATTCAGGAAGAACCCCATTGGCTACTATATGCACCGCCGCGAAGATGGTATAGCACTTAAGTGGGAAGACCTGAAGGTAGAGGACGATCAGGTACTGGGAACACCGGTGATCAACTGCGCCAATGCCCGCGGCCAGCAGACCTGCGATGAGGCCGAAAATGGTTTCCTGAATGCGGCATCGGTGGGCCACATAGTAGTGCTGGAATACAGCACTGACCCCGAGCTCATGCTGCCGGGACAAACAGGGCCCACCATTACAAAATGGTACAATAAGGAGTGCAGCCTTGTAGATATACCTGGTAACTGCAACGCCCTGACGGCGCTTTACGATGCGCAGGAAAATGAGATAAAACTGATGGACCTGAGCACACCAGCTTCACTACTACACAGTAGTACAAGCACTACGTTACCGGCACTCACAGCAGCCCTATCCCTTTCGAACAGCGCAAATGAAGATGCAGTGTTGGAAGCCGTAAAAAACCTCAGCACAAAAGCCGCTGTGCTGGAGTTAGAAAATGGGACACTACGGGCTGAAAAACTAACGCTGCAAGGCCAGCTTGATGACCTGCATACCACCCGTACCGCACAGGAAGTGAGTGCATTGCTTGATAGGGCATTGGAAGACCGTAAAATTACGGTTGCACTGCGGCAACGGCTTGCAGCCGATTATGCCGGGAACCCTGCCGCCCTCAAAGAGCTCATCGCCGCCATGCCTGCCTACCGCTCCATTGCTGAAAATCTCAAGGCCAGGCAGGACAATTCTGAAGCACAATGGGAATGGGACGACTACGAGAAAAACGACCCCACTGGCAAAAAATTGAAAGAGCTACGCGCTGCTGATCCTACCCGTTACAAATGCATTTTCGATAAGAAATTTGCAGCCTGATTTTTCCGCTATCCTGCCTTCTTTCACCTATATCTAAACGATAAGTTACCCACCGCCAGTAGTGGCAATTACCTTCCGCACACAACCATACAATTAATAAACTGATAGCCTGAGCAAGGCAATGCTGCATTTATGTGCCCGTCCCAAGTGCACCGCTGGCATAGCCATGCACCTCAGCTCCACATTTTCATTCATTCATCTTTTCTTATAAAACCAATACCATTATGGCAATTCAAAGAGAGATATGGCAGGACCATATCGAAGGGAACCTGTTTAAAAACAATGAGTTCCTGCTGGCATCAACAGATGCAGGACAATATGTACTACAGGGCAGGGTAGTACACATACCCCAGGCCGGAGCACAGCCCAATATCCAGAAAAACAGATCTTCGCTGCCGGCTACGGTAGTGCAGCGCACAGATACTGATATCACCTACTCTCTGGATGAATATACTACTGACCCAATACTGATACCCTATGCCGAGACTATAGAGCTCAGCTACAACAAAAGGGAGAGTGTACTATCAGAGTATCAGTCTTCACTGCGCCAGACTATAGCCGATAACATACTTGTTTCGTGGTCACCGGCTGGTGCTACATCTATGCTGCGCACAACCGGTGGCGCAGTGGCCACACACCTCGCAGGCACTACCGGTAACCGGAAACTCTTTACCAGCAAGGATCTTAAAGCGGCACAACTACAGCTCAATAAGCAGAATGTGCCCATGGAAAACAGGTATGCACTCATAAGCGCCGATATGTTTCAGCAGCTTACTGATGACCTCTCTATCACCGAGTACCGCGATTTCAGTGCGGCGTACAATGTGAAAGATGGTGTACTGGGCAGGTTGTTTGGTTTCAACATAATGATGCGCAGCGGGGTTGTTACCTACACCAATGATACCACGCCTGTAGTGAATGCCTATGGCGCTTCAGCTGCGGTTACTGACAACGATGCCGTACTGTGCTGGCAAACCGATGCACTGGAGCGCGCTGTGGGTAACATCAAGTTCTTTGAGCGCATCGACGACCCATCATACTATGGCAATGTATACAGCATAAGTGTGCGCATGGGTGGCCGGCTTCGCAGGTCTGATGCCAAGGGTGTAATGGCTATTATCCAGGCAGCATCGGCATAATTTTTTACGACAGCTCCGGGATAACTACCTACAGGTAGGTAGTTATATAAAATGTTCTGGAGCTGTCGCTCTATAAACCTTATCACAATTCAATGGAAACGGAATTAAAGACATGGATACTTATTGCGGCTGCCGGTACTATGGCGGCAATTATAGGCTATATTATAAAGGTGGTTACGGCCCAGGTTATTCGCCGGCTCGATGATATTGTGACGGAGCTCAAGCAGCTCACACATACCACCACAGTTCTCAACGAACAAATCAAAAACCTGCAGGAGCAGGATGCCATAGTGAACCGCCGCCTGCATAAGCTCGCCAATCGCATTCGTTCTATTGAGCTTAACCAGCACGCCGGTAGTTGAAGCATTTCGCTCTCCCATTAGACTATATCATCAACGTACAATCTTCAGTAAATCACCCTAAAATCATAAGAAATGCTTTGTTCAAAATTGAAGAGCAGTTACAAGATGCTGCTCAGCCAGTTCGATAGTTATTTGGATGCACATATAGAAACGGCACTTGCAGTCACCACAGCTATCAGCAACATTATTGCTTCGCCCGTAGGTGATATTATTACGGCAATTATACCCGGAAACGTCGATGACGCTATCCGCAAGGAGCTCATCGCGGCACTCGGAACAGCAGTGGAGGCACTCGCTATTGCTGATAGTTGCAAACTGTATGCCGACCTCAACGACAAGCTGAAGTGCTTCCTGCAGCAGCTGCAACTTCGCGATCCTCAACTGCAACAGGCAATACTGCAAAAACTTGCCAGCCTCCTCGCAGGTACGCTCGATGGGCAGCGCCTTGCGCAGAGTCTTTATGACCTCTTCACTCAGGCAAAATACACAGCCTCAAAGAGCAAATAGGATATCAGTATGCTCGCTAAACACGGGAATACACAAACCGCAAAAACTCAATCATTCATTTTTAATCATCAGCTATGTTACTTACCCAACAAGCACTGGAACAGGCGCAAAGCCAGCTTGGTGTGCAGGAAGAGCCCCGTGGCTCAAATAGTGGGCCGGTCGTGAACGAATACCTGAAAGCAGCAGGGTTGCGACCCGGTTTCGCATGGTGCCAGGCATTAGTGTACTGGTGCTACCAAAAGGCAGCAACCTTATGTGCGGCAGTAAACCCTGTGGTGAAAACCGCCGGTGTACTGTACTGTTGGAACCGAACCTCTGAACACAGGAAGATACCCCGGCAGGACGCGTTAAAAAACCCGGCACTGCTGCAGCCCGGAATGCAATTCATACTGCTCTTCGGCAGGGCAACGGGGCATACCGGAATTGTAGAAAAGGTAGATGTGAAAGAAGGGACCTACACCACCATTGAAGGCAACAGCAATACCGACGGCAGCCGCGAAGGTTACGAAGTAGTGCGCCATGTGCGCAAGCTAACAGATGCTAACCTGCAGGGCTTTATAAACTACGCCGTTTAGCAATAGTGAGCTGATACCCCCAATACAAACAACAAGGAATATGAGAAACCCCGCCACCACAACAAGAAATGCAGCCCGGGACATGGTGTACCTCACCAGCGATAACCTGGCCTTTTATAAGCGGCCCAATGCCAGGAAACATGCAGCTACGCTGCGAGATCACACAATAAGAACGATGACCAATGCAGAATCAGAACAGGCACTGCTGAATTCGGTTTCCACAGCATGGTCCATCGCTCAACTCAATACAGACGACGAAACAATATTCAACGCATAACTGACAGTGGATTCCGGTGTGTATAGCAAGCCCTGAACAGGCTATTGTTCAGCTTTGTGTCCCGCCGAATTTACTCCGCTAATTTTTCCTGCCTGGCCGGAATCCATTGTCTTTTATTCTTCACTAAGCAACACTACTTACTCCTATGGGAACAGTAAACATAACGCTGGCCAACGGCCAGCTTGGAGCCACGCTCCAGACCAATGACGGCATTACCGGTATGGTACTTACCGGCATCACGGATACGGGCGGCTATACCGCCGGCACGCCATTGCTGGTCACCAGCCTTGCCAACCTCACCGTGCAGGGCATAACCGAGAGCGCTAACCCCTTTGCCTGGCGGCAGGTAAAGGAATATTACGATGAGGCCGGCGCTGGTGCCCAGCTCTACCTTATGCTTGCGCCACCGACTATGAAGGTGAGCGATATGGCCGATCATACTAACGCTAACGGAGCCAAGAAACTCCTCAATTTTGCACAGGGAAAAATTAAGGTGTTGGGCATCATGAGTGATGATGCAGCTGTGGCAACTACACTCACCATTACCACCACCGTTACCCACGGCCTGAACCAGGAAGTGTACAACGCAGCTACCAACATGGCGGTACTCGCAAGCGATTTCTTCGCCGCACAAAAGCCATTCAGGGCTGTGATCGGGGCCACTTCTTACAACAACAATGCAGCAAGCCTTACGGACCTTACCGCTGGTACTACCAACAACCGTACAGCCGTTTTGCTTGGTGATACCGGCACGGGTATTGCCGCTTGTCTCGGGTTGCTTCTGGGCCGTATTTCTGCCATCCCCGTTATGCGGAAAGTGAGCAGGGTGAGAACAGGTGCACTCAGCAACATTGCTGCCTACCTTGGTACCGGTGCGCTCGAAGGCGTACTTGCCGATGCGGCAACAATAGCTGATAAAGGCTTTATTACCTGGCTCATGTACCCTAATGTAGCTGGCTATTTTTTCTCCGGCGACGATACCTGCAGTGCTGTTACCGACGACTACCACTACCTCGCTCACGGAAGGGTGATAGACAAAGCCCATATACTCGCCTACACCACATTTGTGCAGGAGGTGGACGATGAAGTGCCTGTAAACACTGATGGCACCCTCGATGCAGGCTTTTGCAAATGGCTCGGCCAGCAGATCATAAACCAGATCAACAATACCATGACTGCAGGCAAGGAAATAAGCAGTGTGGACTGCCTTATAGACCCCGCCCAAAATATACTCAGCACAAACCAGCTGAATGTGGTACTCAAGATAGTACCTGTAGGCTACGCAACTGATATCGAAATAAGCCTGGGCTTTAATAACCCTGCGGCATAGTTACAACTGCAGGCGTTGAAAGGCTGCCGGTTACGCAGGATTTACCCTTGAATAAACAATAAGAAATCAATAACCTCTAACAACCAAAACAATGGCTGGAATAGCATTTTTTGACAGCAAGGAATGTGAATGGGCAGATATGGCAGTGATTTTTGCCGGTGCCCCGCTCACGAAAATTCGCGGTGTAAAGTATAAAGCCGCAAAAGACAAGCAACTGCTGCACGCCGCAGGTGACGAGCCCATAAGTATACAGGGTGGCAACCGCACCTATGAGGGGCAGATAAAGGTGCTGAAAGGAGCCCTTGATGATATGAACCGCGCTGCGCTGGCCGCAGGTGGCAACGATATACTGGATATGCAGTTCGATATCGTGATCACCTATAAACCACAGGGTGCGCGCCCACTGCAAACCGATACCCTGAGAGGGGTGGAAGTAAAAGACTTTGAAAAAGGCTGGGAACAGGGTGCAAAAAACATGGACATAACCCTGCCTATTGTATTCCTCAGGCTGGAATCAGAATAGTACCTAAAGTAGGATAGGAACAGCAATTAATTCCGTTTTTATAACTGATATCGGAATCATAGTTGGATTTTATGTCCCCCTTCTGCCGCTCGCGGCAGTAGAGGGCGGGGGATGAGAACTCCAGTGGCCGGATTTCGGTTTTTAATGCTTAATTGGTATAAAATCTTCTTTACACACGCATACAATTCAATCAAAGCACATGCAAATAAAAACGTACAGCCCACACCCAGAAAGCGGCAATACAACGCAGGACTTTCAGCTCATAGGGCAGGCAACCGCAACCGAGATAGCCGGGTGGAAAGCAAAATACAAACAGGGGATTTATGGCCTTGAAGTAGATGGGCACATAGCCTATTTTAAAAACCCCGGGCGCAATGAGCTCAACTGCGCCATGAGCAAGGCCGACCGCGATAAAGCCCTCGATGTATTTGAGGAACTGGCCAGCCTCACCTTTATAGGTGGCAGCGAGGAAGTACTTACCGACGACCAGATGTTTATAGGCATAAGCCAGGAACTGAAGGGCAAACTGGAAGGCAAAAAAGCCAGACTGGTAAACTTATAGCGGAAT
>CAILMA010000621.1 GCA_903835145.1 uncultured Bacteroidota bacterium | reverse complement strand
CGCTCACCCCGAAATCACGCATATATTCCTTGACCTCAATATGCCTGTGCTCGATGGTTATGGGTTCCTGCACTACCTCAATTCGGGCAGCAAGCACCTGCACATGAATATTTTCATCACATCGGTATCAGACGAAAATGAATTTGTAAAGACTGTGAACCACCGCAACATCGACATTTCAAACGTGAAAGGTTACAACAAAAAACCATTTGATATGGCACAGCTGGCACAAAGCCTCGTAATTGGCATTACTTCGCACAATGGCGAAACCAATAAGGAACGTTAAAAAAATAAAGTAGACCATATGGCGCAGATGTTTTTCTTTTTTTCAAGGCGTAAAATCTGCGAATAGTGCGCTATTTAAAGACTTTTGCAACGAAGAAAAAATGAAAAAGATCAAGTCAGATGGTCTATTTTATTTTTTTATCGTTCCTAAGGCTTAGCCAATTCAAAAACAAGCACTAATAATAACAATCCTTCATTGCAACATATTAGCTACAGCCGCAAGCTCACCGCATGCGGCTTTTTTGTTGTTAAAAATGCTTTGCCGCACTAAACAGGCTCATTATATATAGGCACAACCTATGCATCGCATCTGTTTAACCGATAAAAAAGAAAACAAATCATATATACTGCACCTTTTTGTTTTTCTTTGCATAGCAGTATTTAAATACATCACCCCGGCAAGTATTTACCCACCCCCTTGAATAGTTTGTTGACGACAATGGCAAAGGGTATATGAAAAATAAAACAAGTAATGAATATAGATAAGGTGCTTGTAATAGAAAGTGACAAAGGTGACCGGCAGGCGGTAAAAATATTACTTGAACTTAATGGCATAACTGTTTCATTCACTCAGGAACCTGAACTCGTTTTAAAGCACCTGGACAATGACAACATCGCTGTTGTGCTCTGCTCCATTGAATATGCGATAAATACCGATTGTAACCTGCTTGCACTCATAAAAAACCACCCGCGTCATTATAAAGTACCCGTTATTATACTTGCCGCTGCCAATGCCGATACCGACATAAGAGCCTGCTTCAACGCCGGCGCTGATGATTATATTATAAAGCCATTCACGGGTAAAAACCTGATCTCTACTATTAAAGCACGCCTCGAACTGAATAAAAAATTTCAGCACCACCTGAAAAACGAGGTGAATGAAGAGATGTTCTCGCTGCTCAATAAGAATTTTAACCAGGAGTTGCTCACCCCGCTCAATGGCATACTGAATACTACCCTGCTGATGGAAGACCTGCCCGGCGTGCCTGATGTGGAAGGGCTGCACGAGCTGTTGGAAGCCATATACGCCGCCGGTTTCAGAATGCAGCGCACAACGCAGAACCTGCGCACTTATTCCTTGCTCAACGTTGAAAACGGCTATGATACCATAAAAAAGAATAAGGAAGTGAGCCTGCAGGAAGTGCTAAAATCGGTGATCTCCAACTACGAAAATCACCTGTCATCGGGAAACAAAAAAATGGACCTACAGGTCATTCAGGACGGTACATGGGAAGGGCCTGACGAGCTCGTAAAAATCCTTTTTACAGAGCTGATTGACAATGCCATAAAATTCTCTGTGTACAATACTACGCCTTTGGTAAAGCTACTGGCACTCAACAATAATTTTCAGTTCAGTGTCACCAGTGAGGTAAGCGAAAAGGTGTTTTTAAAATCCACCGACATAGGCGCATTCAAAAAATTCCACAATGACCTCTCCCGCAATGGGCTCGGGCTCGGGTTGTATATCTGCAAATGTATCG
>CAILMA010000620.1 GCA_903835145.1 uncultured Bacteroidota bacterium | reverse complement strand
TGTATGTTTATAGAAGAAATAATAATAGTTGGCCGATGCTGTTAGGTATCGCACGGTTAAATCAGGGTGTTATGGAAGATGCGATGCCGAATGGCATCGGTGTTTTGTTGGTTTGCGTAGGGCTATAAACATGCGATGCCTAACGGCATCGGTTTGAGGGCGGGATGGTTCATTTGGTTTGGGACCAAGGGAGACCCTTGGACCCGAGGGGTTTGACCTCACCCCGGCCCTCTCCGCAAGCGAGAGAGGGAGATTAATGTCTGCGGCGTGCCGCAGGGGAAAGAGAGCGGAGGGAGACCCTTAGCACCAGAGGGGTTTATTGTACCCGCCCGCTGTGGAGACGGAATGCTTCCGACTCTACGCAATTGGGAAAAGGACAAGAGCTTTTGTCATTGTGTGCCTTATGCGGCGTTGTTTTTGAGGTCAGAGATGAGTTTGTTTTGGTTTCTGATGCGGCGGGAGAGGATGGTGAGCATTCCTACGGCTACCTCGGGCTGGCTTTCTATGAGTTCGTCAAAATCTTCTTTGTCTATGCGCAGCAGCAGGGCATCGGTGAGTGTCGTTGCGGAGGCTGAGCGCGGCTCGGGGTCGAGGAGTGCCAGCTCCCCGAATATCTCGCGGTTACCCAGCTTCGCGAGTTCTTGCGCACCATTGTGAATGAGCACTTCCCCGTCATAAATGATATAAAGGCAGTCGCCCAGCTCACCTTCATTAAAGATTACTGCATCTTTTGGTATTCGTTGCTCCCGCAGTATCTCGGCAATGCCCGTGAGCACGGGCTCTGATGTCTCAGAGAACATGGGCAGGCTCTTGAGTATCAGTACCTTCTCAATCTCGAGCAGGGCTTCGTTTTGTTCCGGTGCGTTGGCTTCCATAGCTGATGGTTGAAGTTCGGTATTTTTGTTGGTGCTTGTCTGGTCGGTTTCTTTTAAAGCCATATCGGCAATTTGCATGAGCATCTTACTGCCGTGGCTTCTGAATTGCTGTAGCACACCAGCATCGAGGTTGTTGTGTTCGGTGAAGAGCACTGCGGCATAGGTCCACTGCAGGAAGGGCTGCCGGGGCATGTTGAAGATCCAGTCGGTTTTTTCGTGGGTGGCGAGGTCTATAGTGTGGTACTTGCCGAGGTGGTCTCTGGTGGCCTGAAAATCGGCGTGCTCAAAGACGGGGAATATTTTTTGTTTGTGCTCTTGCCCCAGTAGGTTATCGAGCATTTCAAGCGCGTTGGCATTCTTAAACTTTGCTCCTTTATTTATGGTTGCTATTATTTGCCTGAAGGTGGTTTTGTCATACTGCAGGGAGAGCAGCAGGAGCAGCCGGTAGCGGGCATTTTTCAGCTCTGAGTAAAGGGCTTCTTTTACTATAGCAGCACCGGCATCGAGCAACTCGTAGTGGTAGGCAAGGTGATAAATGAATTCAGCCTGTTCGTTCATTTTTTGCTCCATGGCCCCTCTGTCGTGCTCTTCGTAGCCATGCTCCATGGCATAAAGTCCTTTCAGGCATTCATCGAGTACCTCAGCTTCGGCACCGGGCAAAATTTGGTTGCAAATGAGCTCGGCCGCTGAATGACCGCCAACGAGGGAGCATATTTTTGCAATTTGCATTGGGTAATGCTCAAGAAGTTGCTGGTGCGTGCGAATATAATCTATGACGGCAACCTCATATTTTACAAGGGCGGCCATGGCCTGGTGGCGAAGTTTTGCATCGGAAAGCAAAGCGAACAGCGGTGGAATCATCTTTGCGTGACGCAGGTTGCCGGCCGAGGCTACGGCGGTTTTGCGCAGCTTCAGGTTGTCTGACTCAAAAAACACAAGCAGTGGCTTGTAGTAGTTCTTGAACTTCATTTCGCCAATAAGGCGGGCAACAGTGATGTGGTTTTGGTCGATAGTGCTGGCGAGCAGTTCGTTTACCTTCTGGCCAGCCAGCATTATACCTTCAAGATTGCCGCTGAGCATAAGCCCTTTAAGGGCAGCGTATTGCAGGTTTACATCGGTATCGTTGATGAGCGCCTGATACTGGTCTTCGTTGTCGCTGTCGTAACGGATGCAAAACTCTGTCATGGCCAGTGCGCGTATGTGCATGAGTTCATCGCTGGTGGCAAGCTCATAGAGCACCTTGGTTTCTCGTGCTGAGCCCTGCCTTGGCAGCCGTCGCAAGGCATAGGCTCTGAGCTCAGGCGCTGTGTGCCGGAGCAACTTTGGCAGGGAGGAATTAAATAGCTCTCTGTCGTTTTTCTTTAAGACCTCGTAGGCAAAAATCACTTCTTCAGGAAACTCGCTTTCCAGCTTGCCGAGTATGATTTGGCGGGAGTCGCGGCTGGTGTAGTCGAGCTCCTGATGATCGAGGAACCGTTTTGCAATAGCGTTTTTGAGTACCAGCAAGTAGCTGCGGTAGGTGTAGAAGACCAGCAGCACCCACAAAGCGGCGAGTATGGCCAGCGCAATATCGATAGTGGCAATAGAGAGCAGGCCCTCGTATTGGAGCACTGCAAACAGAACCCCACCCGTGATGCCAAGGCCCAGCGGATCGACAAAGCCCTTGATGATAACGTGCGATTTCAGCCGCTGAAAGAGGGGCAGGGGTTGAGATAGCGATAAAAACAGCGGCTCGTAGAAGACGGCTTTAAACAGGTCGCCACCTATCATAAGCACTACGAAGAACCACAGAACGGGCTCGCGCTCAGCAGCAAAGGCATTCAGCAGGTACATAAAGACGCTGAGCACCAGCACAAATGCAGGCAGCAGCAGCAATGAAAAACGGACCCCCAACCGGGAGATGACCCTGCCGGATAGGAAGAGGCGAAACAGAAAAATAATGGTGTTGCCGATACCATAGACCAGCCCGAAGAAGCTGGCAATGCCCGCTGCTGCATGCTCGCTGGAATGGAACTTTTCTTCGACCTTGGTAAGGAAAGAAAAATCGATGAGGGTAAAGGTGATGGCCCCGGCTATGTAAAGCAGGCCCATGGCAAGGATGAATCGGGACTGGAAAAAGCGCAGTAACGTTTCCCTCCGGGTCGTTATTGGCGCATGGGCGTGGGGCTGCGCCACCCCATGAAAATCTTGCTTGCGGAGCAGGATGCGCAGGATGAAGAAGCTAAGGAAGAAGGCCAGGCTGGAAATGAGCAGCAGATTGAGCAGGCCTATATAGGGCACAATGAGCGGCACCGAGAAATAACCCAACAACTTAGCAGGCACCTCGCCAGCGCCAATGAGCCCAAACAGGCGCTTGGCCTGCCGGGTATCGAACAGCTGACTGGAAAGCCCCCAAAACTCGAGGTCGCAAATGTTATAAATGACCTTGTACCAGATGAAAAAGGAGAACGGGAGCCAAAACACCGTAATATACCCGGCAAGGATATAGAACAACAGCACCGAGGCAGCCATAACCAAGAGCAGGAAGGCCCGCTTGTACCGGGAGTATTTGTGCTCTATAAAGGCGTAAATTTTGCCTGTAATGAGCATGATGACGGCCGATGCAATGTAGGCAAGCGGCAGCTGATTGCCGGTAAAGGAAGTAAGGAACAGCGAATTGGCAACAGTGAAAAACAATGCCAGCCCAACACCCTGCAAAAAGTAATAGAGCAGCAGGTACCGTACGTGCTGCGCTTCTTCCTGCCGCACGTTCACCATCTGAGCTATCTTATTGAATCTTGCCATGTGGGGGATTTATATTCAGCACCTTTGTAATATGCACCCCTTCCGTGGGCGCACCAAATGAACTTTTACTGGTGACCGACAGATAAAATTTGTGCCAGCAGGTTACATGCCGCAGGCCAAAATGGGGAGGTACAATGGCAATATACACCGCGGGGGTGTGAAATAAAACATTAAAGCAAAATTTTATTTAATGATTTCGCAATCAATTTGTTATGTAGGTGGTTTATTAATATAGTTTCAACTTGGCAAGGCGGTCGGTTTCTTTGTTTATGATTCCTTCCAGTGCTTTTAACCTGCCTTCTTTATTGCGGTAGAGGAGTCGATGGTCAAGCACCGCATAGGCTATGTCTTTCACATCGTCTTCGATCACGTAAGTTCGGTCGTTAACGAGGGCATAGGCTCTCAGGCACTTGAGCAATGCAATACCACTTCTGGTGGAGGCTCCGAGGGAGATATCCTGGTGTTCCCGCGTTTGCCTTACAATGTTGCTTACACCTTTTACAATCTCTTCGTGCACAAACACCTCGCCGGCCTGCTGCTGCAGGTTCAGGATGTCGCGCATGGAAAGCACCTGCTCCATTTGCACGAGGTTGCGGGCAATATCGAGGTATTCCCGGTATATGTTCAGTTCGGTCACTTCATCTACATATCCGAACTTGATTTTCATAAAGAACCTATCCAGCTGGGCCGATGGGAGCGGGTAGGTGCCCTCCATTTCTATCGGGTTTTGCGTGGCAATGGTGAAGAACATTTTTTCCAGTTGCAAGGTAGTTTCCCCCACGGTAACCTGGTGCTCGGCCATGGCCTCAAGTAGTGCACTCTGCACCTTTGGCGAAGCGCGGTTTATCTCATCGGCAAGCAGCACATTGCAAAACAAAGGACCTTTCTTAAATATAAACTCCTTGTTGGCATCGTCGAAAATATGGCTGCCTATGAGGTCCATGGGCAGGAGGTCCGGCGTGAACTGTATGCGCTTAAAGAGTACGTGCTCACCTTCTTTCTCCCCGCTTATACACTGAGCAAGGGTGCGGGCAAGGACCGTTTTACCGGTACCGGGGTTATCTTCCATAAGTATGTGGCCGCCTGCGAGCATACAGGTAATCACCATTTCTATCTGCCGGCGCTTACCACGTATTACTTTTTCGGTGTGTTCCACCAGCTTTTTGATAGCGGCGGTGGCGTCAATATTCAGGTTTGCCGGCACAGCAGGTAGCTCCTGCTCTGTAATTTCGGTGGCCAAATAGTTATCGGTTGCTGCGTTATCCTGTTCTGAAAATGGGGTTTCCATGTATTTTAGCTGATGATTACAAGGTTAAACTTATTGCCAAATGTACAAAAGAGGATAATGCCAAAGCCATAGAATTTGTGCAATAGAATGTGAAAATTAAATGTGGTGGCTGGCGCAGGAATGGTTATATGTTTGGTAAGTCGCATCGCGGTTGTTGCGGCCGCATTTTGTCGAGAATAGGGTATTGCTGGTGTTGCCGGGACGCATTTAATTTTGTGGTAGTTTTTATAAAAGTTAGCTTTGTCGGCATTGTTTTGAAGAATGAAAGCTCAGATTTAAACGATAATTCATGGAGATAGACCTTAAAGAATTGTGCACAAGAGAGAGTGAACGAGTAGAGTGGAAGGAAAATGGCACGGATGACGAAGTGGTGAAGAGTATTGCCAAAACGATTTCGGCATTTGCAAATGACATTTCGAATCTTGGTGGTGGCTATGTTGTGTGCGGTGCAAAAGAGGGTCGGGATGAATACGGTTTTCCAAAGGTCATTTACACGGGGCTTTCGTCAACTGCTCTAAAAACAATTGAAGGTAAAGTGTTGCAGTATTGTCGGGAGGCGATAAGTCCGGCGCTTGTCCCGATTGTGTCAGAATTAGAAAATCCCGAAGACAAGTCGTCGCGAATACTGGTGTTTACGGTTCTTGCCAGCCCTGATGTTCATTCTTACAGGGACAAAGCAGGTAATGGCCAAACCTGCTACATTAGAATAAGCCGGGAAACCAGGGAGGCGAGAAATGGACTTTACCTGCAATTATTAACTAAGAAAAATAAAGTTGAGTTTTTTGATAAGCGAGTGAATCCGGCGGCAACGATTGCGGATTTAGATTTACTGACCCTTAGGGAATATTTACAGGAAATTGACAGTGCTTTTTTAGATAAGCCACTTGAATATTACATATCGGATGTTAACCAGATCTCGGCTTATTTGCCGCCGCTGTTTGTAAAATCCGGACTCGATAATGTGCTTAGGCCGAGAAACTTCGCATTGCTTTTGTTCGGTAAGCAGGAAAGTATCGCCCGGCTTTTTACAGAGGCTTACACTGTTTTTTCCGTTTACCCGGGAACAGACAGGAGTGGCCCAATAGCCGAGCGATATACTATTAATGGCAATTTAGTATGGCAGGCGAGGAGGATTATAGCTTTGCTGGATGCGCAGAACGCAACACTATTTGATAAAAGCAGCAACAGGCCGAATCAGGAAAAGTATCCGGGCGGGGTATTGCATGAGGCAGCGGTCAATGCAGTTGTTCACCGGGACTATGAAATACAGTCGCCGAACCGCGTTACCGTATTCGGAGACCGGATTGAAATCAACTCTATGGGTACACTGCACTGGAGTGTTGATAAAGAGCAGTTTTTGGCAGGAAAATCGAGTCCGTTCTGGCGGAATCAAAGCCTCGCTTACATTTTTAACAGACTTCAACTGGCGCAAGCAGAAGGGCAGGGCATGGCAACCATCTTTAAAACAATGGAAAGGGAAGGTTATCCCCGACCGATATTTGAGTTGGGCGCTCAAAACATCAATTGCATCATTCCTGCTTATGCGGGAGGCAATAAACCGACACAAAGTGCGTCGGTACAGTAACAATTTTCGTTAGCATCAATAATAAATTCATCAACGTAACAAATGCTCACCCTCTCTAATACTATAGTTGCAATAGCCACCGCACCGGGCGAGGGGGCGATAGGCATTATTCGCCTTAGTGGCAGCGATGCAGTTGCGATAGCGAATAAGATCTTCAGTGGTAAAAACCTGGAGGTGCAGCCATCGCATACCCTGCATTTTGGGAAGATAATGGATGCGGAAAGGGTGATAGATGAGGTTGTGGTGAGCCTTTACAGGGCTCCCAAAAGTTATACCGGAGAGGAAGTAGTGGAGATTAGTTGCCATGGATCAGACTACGTATTGCAGCAGGTGCTGAGCCTGTGCAGGCGACACGGGGCAGAGATGGCCAAGCCCGGTGAATTTACCCTGCGGGCTTTCCTGAATGGGAAGATGGACCTTGCTCAGGCCGAGGCTGTAGCAGACCTTATAGCCAGCCAAAGCAGCATGGCCCACCAGGCAGCCATACATAACCTGCGGGGTGGTTTTAGCACCGACCTACGGGAAATGCGGGAGCAACTGATACAATTCAGCGCATTGATAGAACTGGAATTGGATTTTAGTGAGGAAGATGTGGAGTTTGCCGACCGCACGAGGTTCTACCAGCTTATAGCTGCCCTTACTGAGGCTACGCAGCAACTGGTGAATTCGTTTAGCCTGGGCAATGTGATAAAGAATGGTGTGAGTGTGGCAATAGTGGGCAAACCCAATGCAGGTAAAAGTACACTGCTCAATGCCCTGCTCAATGAAGAGCGGGCGATAGTAAGCGATATTGCCGGTACTACCCGCGACACTATAGAAGAAACACTCAATATAAATGGCATTCTTTTTCGCCTGATAGATACTGCGGGGATAAGGGAGCACAGCACAGATGCTATAGAGCTGCAAGGTATAGAGCGCAGCCGGAGCGCCATGAACAAAGCTGATATTGTGGTATTCCTTTATGACGTGCAGAAGGTGCTCCATAACCCGGAAGAGCTGACCAGCCTTGCGGCCTCAATAGCCACAGCTGAGGAAAAAAGAATAAAATACCTGGTGGCGGCCAATAAAGCCGATACGCCCGGCTGGGAAGCGGCAATGCCAGCTTGCACAGCAATAGCACCCCACACGCTGTTTATCTCTGCCCGTAACAAGGAAAACATAAAGCAGCTGAAAGATGCGCTGTTTCAGATTGCATCAGGCGGGGCACTCAAGAATGAGGGAACCATAATTACCAATGCACGGCACTATGCCGCACTCACCG
>CAILMA010000619.1 GCA_903835145.1 uncultured Bacteroidota bacterium | reverse complement strand
CGAACATGACCCGATGTTTGACGATGTTAGAGAAACGATTCGCGAGACGCAGGCTAGAAAAAATCTTATGCACGAGATTGCCATGCAAATGAAGATTGCGGAAGCAGTAAAAGCCGCCATGAGTGCCGCTGGTATTCCCTATATGAATGACCCTCCTCTTGCCGCACCAGAACCTGAGCCCGAGCAATTACCTCCGCCTACTCCTCCCACTCCAGCCCCCGTACCAGATGTAGCCGTTAAAGAAAAGAAGCCGCGTGTAAAGAAGGCTGCTCCTGCGCCAGTACCTGCGCCAGTACCTGCACCCGCACCCGAGCAAAATGTGGTGTTGGAAAAGAAGCCTACTAAGCCTAGACAAAAGAAGGCATCTGCATAAATATTTTATTTTATATAGTGTATATAAGATAACATGACACAATTTTCTGATATTATAGTCACTCCTATTTACGGACCCCTCAGCACAAATCAGTACCCTAACGCTATGGCCGCACATAATTCGGGTGTGCTTACTGGTCTTAGACCCACACCCCCGTTGTTTTATCCGTCTCAAGAACCCGCAGCAACCGACCAAAATGTCAACTCTCGTCATCAATATTTTAGAACCGCAGAATCTGCCAAGAGTTTAGCAATACAACGGGCGCGGGCGATTGAAAAGGTAACTCGCAATTTCTCTTTCAACTATTCTACCGGCACAGCACATCATACCTCAGGACATACCAACTACATTCCCCCGACTGATTCTTCTATGCGAACCCAAAAACTTCGTTCCAACGCAGTGGGCAAAAGTGGATATAAAGTCGGCCTTCCTTTAGACGCTCCTTGTTCTACCAAAAACTATTATCCAAGCGGAGTAAGATCTACCATTAAACGTGCAAGATCTGGTGGTTGCACCGCGCCGGCTAAAAAGGGATCTATTTACAACGACAGCTTACGCAATGGAAAAGTTTGCGCGATTGGATCCCTCGTTAGACAGAATTACTAATTTTTTGCAATTACACCGACTAAAAAGAAAAATGAGACAAATATCCCATTAAAATTTAAAGTGATGTAAAATCAATAAATAGGGAGTTTCACCCTACGATTGCCTAATTTCATTTCCTGCTTTTACCGAAGCAATACAGGGAGTAGGCGGATGTTGGAAGCAAAACTCACTTGGTCTGGTTTGGGTTTCTATCCATTCCTTTGTAAGTTTCATTATGGAAATAGCAGAGTTTTTATCCCTTGTTCTAAATACGCCATTTTTGTTTTTGGAACTCACGCAGTTAGAACAACAGAATAATCTGTATATTTCCTTTCCTCTTGTATCTTTACGATACTTTACTTTCTTGTTTATGTGATGTTTCAAATCCTTATAACATTCACAGCATTTTTGAGAAGTATAAAATTCATTGATGGTTAGAGTATCATATTTCTTATGTATCAATTTCCTTAATCCTTTATTCATCGTAGGCATCATATGTTTCATTTGAGTGCTTCTTGACCAATTTCCATAACCAATTAGGATATTGTCTCCAAAGGTTTTCTTAATTTTATTGAGGAATGTATCTATGGATTTCTTACCATAACTATAAGCACGAAACTTCATTTTTCTCCATACTTCTTTTTGATAAAAATGACTGGTTTCTTTATTCAGTTTATCCTTTTCTACAAGATACACTT
>CAILMA010000618.1 GCA_903835145.1 uncultured Bacteroidota bacterium | reverse complement strand
TACTCCACCACCAACCTTGCAGTAATTTTCCCACTTTCCGTAATTGCCGATAAACAATAAACCCCTGCCGGCACGTTCAGCTGAACCTCCGTATCCTTATTCGTCCCAATAGAAAACTCCTTTACTTTTTCACCCATCATATTATAAATAATAACTGGCACATCCTCATTACCAGGTGAAGATATATTAATAGTAAACGACCCAAAATTTGGATTAGGATAAACCGAGAAGCTGAAAACTGACGGCTGATAGCCGATAGCTGAAAGGCCACAAAGCCACCGCGGCAAAATAGTGACCAGCAAAACAGCCTCTGAACTACCGCAGGTATTGACTAAAGAATAAGTAATGGTATCATAGCCCGGCCTTATACCGGTTACTTTGCTGGAGGATGACACTTCTGCATTCCCATTACTGCTGAATAAATACCCACCCGGAATGGGGATATGCAGATCAAGCGAGTCACCCTCACAAACCGTATCTCTTGTGCCCAAAGAGCCGAAAGAAAGTCTCCCGATAACCGTATCAATAAATGAAGCAGTGGTTGAGCCGCAGGCATTGGTGAACGTATTATATATTGTATCCACTCCCGCAGATGCACCGGTAACTATCCCACCGGTTGATACCGTTGCATTATTATTACTTGCGCTCCAATAAGGGCTTGATGGGGTAGCCAATAATGTCGAGGTTGAGCCTTCGCAGGTTTGCGAAGCGCCGGAAATCGTACCCGTTGGGGCAATATCAACTGCAATACCATGTACCGCATTCACCGTGCCGCATGAGTTATTATAGGAATAAGTAATACCTGTTGCGCCTGCGCTCACGCCATAAACAGTTCCTGTACCGCTTACGGTTGCTACCGCAGTTGCGCCACTTAGCCACGTACCGCCGCTGGCAGTATCGATAAGTAATATGGTATCTCCAATGCACACGCTGGTTGGGCCGGTTACAGGGCTAACGATATTCGTGGTCACTGTAAGGGCATACGTGGCATAAGCAGTGCCGCATGTATTGGTAACGCTATAGCTGATAGTGGCCGTGCCAACGGAAACCCCGCTCACCGCTCCGCCCGCACTCACACTTGCAACTCCCGCCGCTCCCGTACTCCACGACCCACCTGTAACCGTTTCACTTAAACTAATAGTCGCTCCCGCACATACGCTCCCCGCTCCGCCAATAGTGCCGGCAGAAGGTATTGTATTTACAGTTATAGTATAAGTAGCGGTAGCAGAGCCGCAGCTACTGGTAACTGTATAGCTTATCGTAGCTATTCCCGCCGAAACTCCGCCTACGACTCCTCCCGCGCTCACATTTGCAATTCCTGCCGCTGCCGAACTCCACGCTCCGCTCCCGCCACCGGCATCGGTGAGCGTTGTTATCGCTCCCGTACATAGGCTGGTTGCACCGCTTACAGATCCTGCATCCGGTAGTGGGTTAACCGCTATTGAGTAAGTGGCCGTAGCAGAACCACAGCCATTAGTAACGGTATAGCTTATCGTAGCTGTTCCCGCCGAAACCCCGCTCACCGCTCCTCCCGCACTCACACTTGCAATTCCTGCCGCTCCCGTACTCCAAACTCCGCTCCCGCCACCGGCATCGGTGAGCGTTGTTGTCGCTCCTGCACAAACACTTCCCGCTCCTCCTATAGTTCCGGCAACAGGCAATGGATTAACAGTAATAGTATATGTAGTAGTTGCCGTGCCGCAACCATTGGTGACTGTATAAGTGATAACAGCGCTTCCTGTTCCAATACCTGTTACCACTCCACCAGCGCTCACTGTGGCTATGCCCGCCGAACCGGAATAACTCCATGTGCCACCGGTTGTAGTATCAGTTAAAGTAATCGTTGAGCCCACACAAACGCTTGTTGCGCCCGCAATAACTCCTCCATGTGGCAAGGGATTAACAGTAACAATATGAAAAACACTATCCGAGCCGCAAGAATGAGCCACTGTATAATAAATGGTATCTATCCCACTTGCTACACCCGTAACAACCCCTGTTCCCGAAACCGTTGCAATCCCCGCCGCTCCCGTTCTCCATACTCCACCTGCTGTGGTGTCTGTTAAAGTAACATTGGCACCAATACAAACCACTCCTGCACCGGTTATAGGCGCTGTTGGTGGTGGGGTAGAAGTAACCATAACAATATGAAAAACACTATCTGCACCGCAACTATTAGTATTGGTATAAAAAATTGTATCCGCTCCTGCGGCTATGCCTGTAACCACTCCTGTGCCAGAAACTGTAGCTACCAGTGCGGTGTTGCTCCGCCATACACCGCCGCTGGCCGTATCCGTTAATGTTATTGAGGAAGCCAAACAAACTACCGAAGGCCCCGTTATTACCCCAGAGTCCGGTGGTGGAATGACCGTGACGTAAACTATGGTAGTATCGGCGAGGTTGCCACAGTCGGCCACCCGTACCGAAAAAGAATCCACGCCACTATAACCCGCCGTAGGCGTATAGCTCAGTCCGGCTGGTGTTACTGTATGGGTATTGGTATTGGCGGTAAAGGTGGCTGCGAGACTGCCATGTACGGGAGCCGATACCGCCGCCCAACTCAGCACCTGCCCGCAATCGCTGTCAGTAACGGCAAGTAGGGTATTGAGGTCATAAGGCCCGCTATCATGGCACAAACTGATGGACTGGCTGCGCCCGCCGGTAAAGTAGGGCGTACTATTGGGGTAGAGTATTTCCCGTATGCGGAAATTACTGTCGTCAACTACAAAAATATTGCCCACACAATCAGTGGTGAGAGAGCCTGGAAAATGAAACTGAGCAGATGAAGCCGGGCCGCCATCTCCGGCATACCCGGCAGAAGCGGTGCCATAAAGCAAATTGATGATTCCGCTGCTGTGATCAATGATTCGTATCCTGTTGTATCTATTGGTAGATATAAGTATATTTCCGCAGTTATCTAATGTGTATGGCCCCCAGATTTTGGCGGCTGTCGCGGGGCCGCCGTCGCCAGTATAGCCTGCAAACGTTGTGCCGGCAAATGTAGTAATGATCCCCGATGTGTCGATTTTGCGGATTTTGCCGACAGTACTACCAGTCTCTGCAAAATAGATATTGCCGAGGCTGTCTATACGAACATCATCAGGATAATCAAGCCACGCGGTCGTTGCTGGTCCCCCATCGCCGGTTGATCCCAATGTACCCGTACCGGCAATAGTTGTAATAATATTGTTTGTGTCTATTTTCCTTATCCGGTAATTGGCATAATCAGCAAAAAAACAGTTATTATACCGGTCGAAGCACATTCCATAGCCATTAGAGATTTTGGCATTGGTAGCAGGCCCCCCGTCTCCCGAAAACCCCCTTACATTGGTACCTGCGAAAGTGGTAATAATGCCGTTGGTATCAATTTTTCGAATCAACCCGTCGAATCCAAGATATATATTATTGTATTTATCATGATTTATGTTGTGGGTGTTTGTCAGGCCAGCACCGGTCGCCGGTCCCCCATCGCCTGAATAGGTAAAAGTTCCATTGCCTGCAAAAAGTGAAATAATATGTGATGTATTTATTTTTTTTATTTTACAGTTATTTAAAGAATCCGTAAAGTAAATATTCCCTTTTCTGTCCACATCAATAAAACTGGCGCCAAAAATTTCAGAGGCGCTCGCCGGGCCACTATCGCTGCTAAAGCCAGAAGCACCAGTACCGCATATTGTGATGATGGTTTGTGCACAGCTCGAATGGAAGGAAAAAACTGCAATGGCAAGCAGTTGAATAAAAAATCGCGTAGCATGTTTGACCATAGTTAATGATTGTTTTTCCGGTTAGCGAAAGGTACAGTAAAGGCGAACCTTCACTGTACCTGTTTGCAACAAATTTAACATGTTTTAGTCTTTAACGAACATTTGCTGGGAACCAGCGCCATCATCCCTGTGCAATTTAAGTAAATAATTGCCCGGTTTTATGCCTGCGAGATTAATTTGCTGGCTACCCGGTTCCAGGCTGCCTTGCACCACCACTTGCCCCATCATATTCTCTACTTCGTAACCGGCTTTTACACCTTGTGCTGCCGGGCAGGTAACAGTGATGTTTTCTGATGCAGGATTCGGGTACAGTTGCCATGATTGTGCTTCCGCTACATTCTGTTTTGCAGGCTTAAACGCATACGGATAAGGCGTTGGTTTATACTCAATCGTATATCCAGGTGCACTCCAGGCGATCATGGAGTTCATGTAAGGGCTATTGCAGGAACTTGCAACGACTTCCGCTACGATATTTTCACCAACAGGGGCGGCATTAACTACCGTTACGACCACGATAAAATAGTGTTTAACATTGGTGGCGACCTGTCTGATACCCGCTACAGGCAGACTGATGTACTCAACGGCAACACAGTGTATAACCGCACGTACATCAACTTTTTCCCTTCCGCCAATTTCAAGTATAAATTTGCCAAGCAAACCAGCCTCTATTTTTACTACACAGGCACAACCAAGCAGCCAACCATAGATCAGGTGCAGCCGCTGAAACAGAATGCTGACCCCCTGAACATAACGATTGGAAATAAAGACCTGAAGCAAACGTTCACAAACACATTCAGCTTTAGCTTTAACGATTATAAGATGCTCACCTACCGGTATACTTATATCTCCTTCTATATACGGACCTACCAGGACGC
>CAILMA010000617.1 GCA_903835145.1 uncultured Bacteroidota bacterium | reverse complement strand
TAAATAGACTGCTATTCTCGGATTTTGCGCCTTGCATAAAAGACAAATAACTATTCAACCCGGTGGACTTTATTTCTACGTCTTCACTAAGTGGCTATAGACAATACTTTGCAAGTAACATAAAGTAAAATTTACCGGCACGCACGTGGTGAGGATTATTTTTTAAAAAACTGATTTAAATGTTTGATTAAATCAGTTTTTTAATTTTAACTTTGTGGCGGAAATGAAAGACGAACAGCCGCAAATAGATCCGGGCATCTCTACAGAGGAGAAGATAAAAGAAGCTGCACGGCGGGTATTTACCCGCAAGGGCTACGCCGCAACCCGCACCAGGGATATCGCGGAAGAGTCGGGCTACAACATTGCACTCATTAATTACTACTTCAGGAGTAAGGAAAAATTGTTTGAGATCATCATGCTGGCCAACATGCAATTGTTCTTGCATAGCGTGCTTGATATTGTAAACGACCGGGAAACGACGCTGCACCGCAAAATAGAATTGCTCATAGAGCACTACATAGATATGCTCATCAAGAACCCGGGCTTGCCGGTTTTTGTGCTCAATGAGATCAACTCCGACCCCTTGAAACTTGTGAACAGGCTGGGCTTTATAGAAAAGCACCCGGATGCCTACATTATTAAACAATGGAAGGAGCTGGCAGCTACAGGGGTGATAGCGCCCATAAACCCCGTTCATTTTGTGGTTAACATCCTTTCTATGACCATCTTCCCCTTTGTAGCCAGCCCATTGCTGCGCAACCGGACCGGGATGACACAGGAAGAATTTAATCAGCTGATGCAGGAGCGTAAGAAACTGATACCCATGTGGATAAGCGAAATGATACTAAAGAAATGAGTAGCCTCACAAAATTGAAAAAAATGCAAATGCCTAAACGCAGTTTTATAATAGTAATGCTATTGGTGCTTACTTCGGCGGTACATGCACAGGTGGTGTTTAAGTCGCTGGAAGACGTATGGCATTATGCCGATAGCCACAACATCACTATACGCACTGTAAATTTCGAGTTGAGTAAATCGGGTTACGCCACGAAGCAAGCCTACAGCAGTATGCTGCCGCAGGTGAACGCGACGGGTTCTTATACCGATAACATAGCATTGCAAACTACGCTCATACCTGCCTCGCTGGCTGGCGGACCGGCGGGTACTTATAAGACATTGCAATTTGGCCAGCAGTTTGTGTATGCCGGTGGCATAAGTGCGCAAATGAATGTAATGAACCTGCAAAACTGGTACAATGCAAGAATGGCGGGGCAGACGGAGCAAATGAATAAAGACTCCGTTGCCAGCACGCGCAAGACAGTGTACCAGCAGCTGGCAACGCAATATTATAACTACCTGCTGATGCAAGAGGCAGCCAACATGGCCGATGTGACGGTAAGTATTGCAGACTCCGTGTACCAATCCGTAAACAATAAATTTCAGACGGGTACCGTAAATCAGGCGAACGTGGACCTTGCCAAGCTGAACCTGGAGCAGGCGCAGCAAACACAGATCACAGCCCATTACCAGATTCTTACCTCCCGCAATAACCTGAAGGCCCTGCTGGGCATGGCTTTGGCCGATTCGATGGAGATTGCTGCCGGCCTGAAATCGAATCTCGAATTACAGCCGCAGGGTGGTTTTACCGATGACCCATCGCTAAGGCTCGCTGAGTGGCGCACCAAAATAAACCTTACACAATACCGCATGGCCAACAGTGCTTTTATACCTACAATAAACATACTCTACAACTACGCAACTCAGCGGTATGATAAAACATTTGAGCCTTTTGATGGAGCCAATGGAGTTGCAGGGTGGTTTCCATCACAATACTGGTCGCTGCAGGCGTCATTCCCATTATTTACGAGTGGCAACCGGTACTTCCAGTCGAAAAAGAACAAAGTAAACTACGAAGAAAGCCTGGCGCAGCTTGAAAATGCCAGAAAAACATCTGCAATAAATGACGACAACATAAGGCTCAACTATCAGAAAGCTGCGGCAGTATTGGTAAAGGCGGAGGATGTGATGAATTTGTCTTTCGATAATTACCGCCACGTTTCTAACCGGTATGAAGATGGCCTTATACCTATCGACGACAGGCTGACTGCATTTAAAGATTACATTAATTATCAGAACCAGTACCTCAATAGCCTGTCGGATATGCTGGTGCAACTGTACCAGGTGAAAATCCGCCAACAGCAGTTTTAACGGTTTAGATACCGCGTGCCCAGGGAAGGGTAAATTACATAAAAACTACAATTTCTTAATATGAATAGGAGTAAAGTTATTTTTGTTGGTGGGGTTGGCCTTATGGTTGTGGCTATGGCTTTGTCTATCACCTCCTGCAAGCCTAAAATGGACGAAGTATCGCCGAAGCTTGCGCCCGTAACCGAGGCTGTTTTTGCATCGGGTAGTATAGAGCCCAAGGATGCCTATACGCTTACCTCCATCTCTGATGGTTTTATAGTAAAGTGCCTGGTAACGGAGAACGACCTTGTGCGCGATGGGCAGCTTTTGTTTCAGCTGGATAGCCGACAGCAGCATACTCAGGTGAATATTGCGGAGACCAACGTTACCTATGCAAAAATAAGTGCCTCGAACAGCTCGCCGGCGCTGAGGCAAATAAAGGCACAAATAGATGCCGCCCGCATTAAAATGCAAACCGATTCGATAACGCTGGGTCGTTACGAGCATTTGTTTACCACCAACTCGGTATCAAAGCAGGACCTGGACAACGCCCGCCTTAACTACCAATCTTCGCTGAGCGCGCTGCAGGCCAATATTGAAAGCTACCGTGTAACAGAAAACAAAGTGAATCAGGAGCTCAACAACAGTGTATCGCAGCTTAAGAATGCAGAAGAGGGCTTTAAGTACTATGACCTTGTGGCCATTGGAGCCAGCAAGGTGTACCAGATATTCAAGAAGCAGGGCGACCTTGTGCGCAAGGGCGATCAGGTGGCACAGCTGGGCAACCCGGATTCCATAGTTGTGAATCTGGATATTGATGAAGGCAACATAAGCAAGGTGCAGCTGAACCAGCAGGTACTCGTGGAGCTGAATACAGAAAAGAACAAGACTTATGAAGCGAGGATAAGTAAGATCTATCCGCACTTTAACGAGACATCACAATCCTATAAAGTGGAAGCACGGTTTTTGCAAGAGATGCCGGGCCTCATATCAGGCACGCAGTTGCAGGCTAATATTATTGTGAGCAAAAAGGACAAAGCGTTGCTGATACCACATGTGTACATGGTGGGCACTGATAAAGTGGTGGTGAAGAGGAACGACAAAACAGACACAGTGAAAGTGACAACGGGCATAGTGAGCGATGAATGGATAGAAGTGCTCACAGGGCTCACGACCAGCGATGTGCTCGTGAAATTACGCGCAGCAAAATAGGGTGTTCAATGTTTCTGAATTGCCGGCTGCCGGTGTCATTTCAACAAAAAATTACCAACGAACAATGAAAATCAGTGTTAATACAGAAATAGCAATCACCTACCTATCCTCGCGGAAGAAGCAAACGCTTGTGGCTGCCTGCGGTGTTATGTTTGGCATTTCTATGTTCATATTCATGCAGTCGCTTATGAAGGGCACCAACGACTACTTTGAAAAAATGTCGTTCAACAGTACGCCCCACATTCGCCTCTACAGCGAAAACAAGGTAGCAGATATGCACATGCTCAACAGCTACTTAAAAGATTCATCGGTAAAAATATTGGTGAACCCAAAGCAGCTGATACAGACACAAGGGCTTACGAATCCATACGGCATTATAGCGAACATAGTCAAGAACCCGAACGTAACGAACATCACACCACAGGTAACTGCTACGGTTATTTATACTAGCGGAAATGTAACACTCAATGGGTCGGTAGCCGGGGTAAATATTGTGGAAGAAGATAAAATGTTCGACGTGCAGAGCAACATGGTGACGGGTGACTTCCATGACCTGAACCGCGTAAACAATGGCCTGGTGATAGGTAAGGGGATAGCAGATAAGCTGAGCCTGCATGTGGGTGACAACATAACAGTAAGTGCGGGCACGGGCAGTGCAACCATAATGAAGGTCGTAGGTATATTCGCAACTACCGTGAAGCAGATTGACGAAACAAAGTCATATGCCAATATAGTACAGGCGCAGAACCTGCTGGGGAAGGACAGGAGTTATGTTACAGATAT
>CAILMA010000616.1 GCA_903835145.1 uncultured Bacteroidota bacterium | reverse complement strand
GGTGGAACCCGGCCGTGGAGCAGCAAGCTATAGACCGTACGCACCGAATAGGGCAAACCAATCCTATATTCGCTTACAAAATGATTTGTAAAGACACGGTTGAAGAGAAAATAGTGCAATTGCAACAACGCAAAAAACAATTGGCTAACGACCTTGTTACAGAAGATGCCGGCTTCATAAAAAAATTGACAAAGGATGACATCGCATTTTTATTCAGCTAACCATTTTTTAGGAAAACAAACTGAACAAAACAAAGCAACTATTATATCAATCTCGACTGTAGATTAGTTAGGTATCGCAGTGTTTCACGATATCTTTGGCCCAATTAAACCACTCGTATCACCTTATCGCCTCGTTCTTCAAACTTGCCAATAGGGCGTGTAAATGCATCATATCCGTGTGTGGAGAGCACGTTCGAGACCTCACTGAGTGCTAAGGGGTCAACTGCGATGAGCAGGCCGCCGTTCGTTTGAGGATCGGGCAACAAGCAGAAGCCTTCCATGACATCGACACCAGTTTCGAATGATATTTTAGAAGCGTATGCATTCCAGTTTCTGTAGGTGGCGTCAGGCACTATCCTTTGCGCAAGATATTCCCTTGCGCCCTCTATAACAGGAAGATTTGCATAAACCAACCGGGCCGATAAATCGGCTCCATCGGCCATTTCAATGAGGTGACCAGCAATGCCAAACCCTGTAACATCCGTCATGGCAGTAACCCCATGGATTTTACCGAGTTCCTCCCCTATCTTGTTCAGTTTACAAAGTTGAGCAACTAATGCGTTTTGGTGTTCGGGACTAATCACGCCTCGTTTTTGTGCAGTCGCCAGTATACCAACGCCAATAGGCTTAGTAAGCAGAAGTAAGTCTCCTGCCCGGGCTGTGTTATTGCGTTTGAGGTGCGCATTACTGCACATCCCGTTTACTGAAAGACCAAACACGGGTTCCGTTGTATCAATGCTGTGCCCGCCAGCAAGTGGGATACCTGCTTCTGCGCACACAGTACGTGCACCCTCCAGTACTTTTTGCGCGAGTGCAGGTGGCAGCTTTTCTACCGGCCAGCCCAATATTGCAAGTGCCAGCAAGGGTTTCCCACCCATGGCATATACGTCGCTGATGGCATTGGCTGCAGCTATCCGGCCAAAATCAAAAGCATCGTCAACGATTGGCATAAAGAAATCGGTGGTAGCAATCATCGCCATACCGTCTCCCATATCATAGGCCGCAGCGTCATCGTTGGTACTGTTGCCCACCAGCAATTTCGGGTCATCAACCGCTGTAAATTCGGTTTTTAGTATTTCCTGCAACACGGCTGGTGCTATCTTACATCCGCAGCCAGCGCCGCGGGAAAATGAGGTCAACTTGATACCTGCTAATGAATCCATAGTTATTTGGTGGTGGCAGCTGGTTGCAGCTGGTAGTTTTCTATTATTGTCATGCAATTTACACCTGCGTGCACATTGCTGCACTTTATTTTTTTAATCTGAAGTCCCGAGCGTTCCCGTGCATTCAATCCCTTCGCGTAACATTTGTCATAATACCGCAACAAAATGCCGAAACACCCAGCCAAATCACCGTCATGCAAGCAGTGAATTGCATTCTTGGTTTCCAATCCCCCAAGCTTCTTTTTGATTCTGAGGATACTTGCTTCCAGTTCTGGAAGGGGCAGGGTTCCATATTCATTTGTTATGTAATCGAGCCTTTCATCGAAGGGTATTTCAATAAAAACCGAGGCTGCTGACTGCATATTTTTCCATAACGCTCCAGGCAGCTGCAACTGGCCTATCCGCTGGCTTTCATCTTCTATCCATATTACCTTACCGGGGTTGAGCCGGGTAAGCTGAAGTGCCAAATCATTCTCAAACTGCTCCTGTGTTGGTTGTTGTTTCCCAATCCCGCCAAACGCAGACCCACGGTGTTGTGCAATTTCTTCCAAATCAATAACTTGCTCATTAGCCCGCCGCAATTCCTCAAGGATAACGGTCTTACCAGATCCAGTATAACCGCCAAGAACGCGCAAATTGTAAGGCAGTTCAAATTGGCTAAGCGCCCAGTTTCGAAAGGCTTTATAACCACCTTTCAAGGTACAGACTTTGAAACCGTACAAATCAAGCAGCCATGCGACGCCTGCGCTCCTCATTCCTCCGCGCCAGCAATGCACCAGCACTGAATGTTGTTGTTTATCCAGCGATCGCTCCTGTAACAAACGTTCCACTTCTTCCACCATCGGCCTCATTTTTACACCGAAATAGTCGAGCCCTATTTTTATCGCTTCTTCCCTGCTCTGCTGCTTGTAAGCAGTCCCTACTACTTTTCGCTCTTCGTCAGTGAACAGCGGAAAATGCACTGCGCCCGGTATATGGGCGTGAGCAAACTCACCGGGGCTACGTACATCAAGCAGCAAGCTACCAGCAGAACGAGTGAGGAATTCATCAATGTCAATACAGCCAATCATCAATCCAATAGTACGGATTTTTTAAACAAACCCGATGCCAATCATCAAAATACAACAGTCACTGCAAAAACATGACAACTTAGAAAAGTTGAAATTTTTCTGAAAATATTTTGCAATTCAAAAAATGGCCATATCTTTGTGATATCAAAACGATATCAAAACGATAATTATGGAAAAAATCATCAAACCAACGAACGGCTACGCAGCCATGGGATTATCAGTAGTTTTACTGGGTGTTAGTATCTTATCATTCGCCATAGCAGCGGTGAACGACAGTGCGGTACTTGGCATAACGGGCACACTTAGCCTTATCGCCTGTGGGCTGATATGGAAGGGACTACTCATAGTACAACCCAACCAGGCGAGTATTCTCAATCTTTTTGGGAAATATTCGGGAACAGTAGTAGACAATGGTATTTTCTTTGTTAATCCATTCTACACGGCTACTAAACTATCTCAGCGCGCCAACAACCTGGCCATTCCTACCCTGAAGGTTAATGACAAAATGGGAAATCCAGTTGAGATCGCAGCAGTGGTGGTTTGGCAAGTAACAAATACTTACAAAGCTTCTTATGAAATTGCCGACTATGTGGTGTATGTAAAAAACCAGAGCGAAGCAGCCCTTCGTAACCTTACAACCAGCTTTGCTTATGATAATATTGAAGACGAACATGCAGCAATTACACTTCGCGAAGGTGGCACCAAGGTGAATGAATTGCTGGAAAAAGAACTTAACGACAGGCTTACCAACGCTGGTATTACTGTATTGGAGTCTCGTATAAGCCACCTTGCCTATGCACCGGAAATTGCCGGCGCTATGCTGCAACGCCAGCAGGCTACCGCAATAGTAGCTGCACGTTATAAAATAGTAGAAGGCGCAGTAGGCATGGTGGAAATGGCACTCGAGCAGCTGAGCAAGAAGAACATTGTGGAGCTTGACGAAGATAAAAAAGCTAACATGGTCTGCAACCTTATGGTGGTGTTGTGTGGCGAAAAAGCCGCCCAGCCAGTGTTGAATACTGGTACTATATATCAATAAACAGCCTGAATTCCGGGTATAAAATGAAAACATAGCTTTGGCCCGCTTGCCGAAGCTATGTTTTAAGCCTTTAGAAACAAACCCCGAATACGGCAACGACGAATGCATATTTAAATAACATAAGAAATTAGGTTACCTTGAGCGCAAAGAAAAGTTTTGTTCTGAGAATTGATGAAGATGTGTTTAAAGCACTGGAGAAATGGGCTTCGGATGAATTTCGCAGCGCAAATGGCCAGTTGGAATGGATTATAGACAAAGCACTAACTGAAGCAGGCCGGAAAAAGAAACCAAAAGCAAACGAAGACAAAACGAATAAAGAGACCTGACAAACTAAATCTTGCGTTTGAGCGAGAGGTAGTCCAGGTAATAAATCACTTTCAAAGAAATGCTGTTGTTTTGTGGCGATTGTAGTGTTTGGTTCACATCATCGAAATAATTGGTAAGGATATTCTGTCCGCTACTGGAGATGCTGTTTTGATAAACTGCACTTAGTTCGCTACCCGGCCTGAATTGCCACACCAGATTTGCATAAACATTGAACGAATTAAAGTTCACATCATGATTTTCCGTGTACCATGGCAATGTGAGCAGGTTTCCATCATTTTGTAAGTAACTATACTCCGAGTAATTAGCCTGCGACCAGTAATGCCTCGCATTAAGCGATAGCGACATTGTACTCGTAAAAATGTATGCTGCCGTAAGCGTATTGGTGATTGTATTCACCTTGCGCTTACCGAAATAAATAGAATCGGTGCTTACTACCCCATTTGCAACAAAACCGATGTCGTTATAATTTACAGACGATTGGAACGAATAAATCAGAGATAGTTTGTCGTTAAACCTATACCGCGGAGTCAGAGACCAATACAATGTTTTCCTGCCTTTGGATTCAAACTGTTGTGTATTAAGCTCCCCATCCAGTGCAAATTTCTTTCGGTAGTCAGATGAAAAAATCCATCCCGGCTCATAATATCTTGGATACAAATATACCCTCCCCGGTGTGCGCGGCTCGTAGTAATCATTGGTCTCCATAGGCTGAATAATCCAGTAAGCCTCAACAAATAAATAGCTTCGCAGTACTGCATAGTGCGAGCCGCTGATGTTCAGCGACTGGAATACATCGGGGTGAAAAACTCGGTTGTAAGTGATGTAAAAGTTGTTGTTATCAGAGTTGAAATACTCGGTTGGTTTATAAAAATTATAAGACTGGGTGAGGGAATAAGTGGAGATATTGTTCCTGGCAAGGTACCCGAGGTCATTAGGATTGAAATTATCGCTGATGGAGGTTGCCTTCAGCGTCCAGAGATAGTTGCCTTTAATTTTTCCGAAATCGAGGTAGTAACGGTAGCCAATATCTGCTTTTGGCGCAGTATATAACTGGCTCACATCAAGCGAACCGTCAGTTGCATAGCTGTTCGCTTTGTTGGCGAAACGGTACAGCAACCCAGTTACATCGGCATTGTAACTGTTGTCTTTACGGGTCACATTGGTGTTGATGAGGCTTATGTAAGAGTTGTTTTTAAGCGCCTGATCGAGCACAAATACGTTGTAATTGGTAAGGGGAGCGGTTTGCAACTGGCGCTCCTGCCCTGTTATTGTGTCTCTGATAGTTGCGAAAGCCGGTGCAGAAACTGCGTTAAAAAAACCTACACCAAGGTTGCCTGTGGTTCTGCCAGATACTTTCAAGGCATTGTACAATTTGGTTGTTGAAGGGTTTTGACTCACCACCTCGTTAGTATGCAGAGAATCGGCAGCCACAGAATAATTGACCGGTGTGCCCCCTACGCGGCGGGAATAAAACAAGTCGTCTTTATTAAACAAATCGACCCCTTCGGTAAAAAAATAACGACGATCGTCGTAACGCACTTCTACCGGCGAAAGGTTAAGCACCTGATTATCATAGAGCGTCTGTCCAAAATCAGGCACCAGTGTCATATCCAATGTAAAACTTTCATTGATGCCATACTTAATATCCATGCCTCCGTCAATCACCTTACTGTTAACACCGGCATTATTTTGTCCATATGCAGATATATAAGGCAGCAAAGCCAACCGGATAGGCGAAACAATATCATGTACGCCATTCAACACACCGGACTGGCTAAGAATGTTTGAAATACCCGGCAACACAGGGCTCCAAAATGATTTTTCCCTTGTTCTTCGAATGGTCCTAAAGAAATTCACGCCCCACAGTTGCTGGGCAATTTTTGGGAAGCGAAGTGCCGAATAAGGTATCTTAATTTCTACACTCCAACCTTCAGCGGTAATAGCAATCTTGCTGTACCAAGCTGCATTCCAGCTGTAGTCAAATCCGTCGAATTTCACCTTTGCATCGGCTTGTACATCAGCAGCAGTTACGGCAAACGCAAATCCGTTTTGCGAATCGTCATAGGTATCAAAAATAACGCCAAATGCATCGGTGTTGCTGCCGTCATACGTATCGCGGGGGGTAAGCTGCTTCAATATGCTATCAGGATGCGGGTCGTACATGACTGCGCCGATATAGACTGCATTATCATCATACAAAATACTAACCTCGGTCGGCAATTCCGAATTGACGCCTGGATAAGGCGTGTTTTGGATGAAGGCAGTCGCTTTATCGGCCTTTTTCCAAGCTGATTCATCCAGTTTACCATCAACCGTTATGGCCTCACTTATTCTACCCGCAACCATGCCTTTCTTTACTGCCTGAGACAGCCCAGCTACTGCAACAAATTGTGCAACAATCAGGAGCAGTAAATTTCGACAATTCCGAGCGAGCATATTGATTAGTCGGTATTTGGCCTCCGGCAGTGCGTGAGGTTCCTGATAAAATAAACATTTATTGAAAGGTGGCCTATGCCTCCATTCCGCTTCACCGACTAATGCCTAAAAGCTGGTTGTAAGGGTTGTTCTTACCCCGCTGAACGCCGGCTCATACCGACACACACCACCAGAACAGTTAATGCCAGCAACTTGTTTTACATAGGCGAGTGAAAGCCTGTGCGGGCCCTTTGTAAAGGCGCCGTATACGCTGTAATAGTGATTAGCTTTGGTAACAAGCGAGTTGTTGTAGTTAGGGTCAATATTGTACATATCCGATGCCGAAATGGAAAACTTAGGGGCAACGTTGTATTCCAGCAAAACAAACATCCAGCTGCCGAAATCCTGTTTCGTATTCATATATTGTGCTTCAAACCGAACTGATTTTGTATCGTTGACTTTGTAGGTGATTTCAGTGAATGGGGTAATACCATAAATCATTGGCTGCCCTGTTGGGAAGCTAACCTGATACACTTTCTGGTTGTATTCCATATACTGCAAACCACCTTGTATTACCCAATTTTTGTTACCAGTATAGTTAACTTCTACATAGCCTTCTCTGTACAATTCTACATTATTGAGCTGATTGATGTAAGTATAAGAACCTACCAGATTCGTTACTTCACTTGGAGAATAAAAAACGTTCAGATTGGCAGCCATTTCAGAAAGATCCTGAGATGCCGGTGTGTAACGCGACATAAGGCGCTCCGGCCTTATCACCGCTACTACGGGCTGCCAGTTCAACATTCCGCTATTGAGTAATATATCATTAGGGGAAGTGCGCATCACAAAATTCTCGGTGCGTTTTGCAGCCAGGTTTATCGCGAGGCCCTTTTTGCCATAGCTTATTGTGGTGTATTCCACGTTGCCGGGTACATCAACAAGAATGTTGTCAGCATTTGCAATCGCCTCATGAGTCTTATAAGCACCTTCCATGTACCAGGTAAGGCTTTTGTAGGTAAGTGTGTTGTAGGCAGTAAACGCATAGACATTCCAACGCGGATTAAAACGGGTAGATACATCCTGCCCGTTTATTCTTGCCGCTATTCCTGTCATTGATGCATCATCAATGGTGCGATTAAGTACGCCAATCCCCGGAACTATATGCAATTTTTTTCCTCCAAAATCGCCCTCGGCATTTAAACCTCTTATAACGGGACCGTATTTGTCAAACAAATTTTTCTGCTGACCCATAAAACCCTTAACAAAAATATTCTTTGTAAGCTTGTACTTAAGGCCTATCCCCTCAAGTGCGTTGTCTATCTGCAATCCCCTGTCCTCATAAGACCGGAAAAGAATACCGCTGCCAATCTGGTCGTAAATATAACCAACAGTTATTGCGAGGTCATTCATCTCTTTAGTAATACTATATGCCCCTATGCCATTAGCCGTGTAAGCCTGAGCAGGGTTATACAAGTTTGAATTATTGAATATATCTGCCCTCATGTTAAACGTCCATCCGTTGGTATTGTACCTAAGACTCACCCAAGTTTCGCTACCTGTAAGCGCATGGTCATAAAGTGGGTTACCGGCCGCCCCAATGGCGGAATCCTTCATGAAGAAATTTACATTCGTTTGTAGGTCGCCCGATAGCGTACCTTGTGCAAATAAACGTGCCGGAAGGCTGATTAACAGGAATAAAAAGATAGTTTTGTTCATTAACTGTGCTGATTTGTTATTTTTTTCCGAATTTAGACGCAAATTACAATTTTGGCAAAGTTTTCGCTTATAATCTATAAAAACAAGTATTTATGAGAAAATTACTTTTAGGTGTCGCAGGTTTTTGCTTCGCAATCAGCCTTCAGGCACAAGAACTCCCTACTACTGCTATCAAAGACCTCAATACAGGCAAGAAAGTTGCTTTTAATGATATCGTTGAAAAAGGCAAGGTAAATGTCATCAGTTTTTGGGCTACATGGTGTATTCCCTGCAAAAAAGAAATCAGAAACATAAACGCAGCCCTTCCAACCTGGAAAAAAGAAGCTGACTTCAATTATGTTGCAGTTTCTATAGACGAGTCTAAAGCTGAAGGTATCGCCCGTACTTACGGTATTTCTCAGGGCTGGACTTTCCCTTTTTATATCGATCCAAATTCAGACCTGAAACGCTCTCTTAATTTCCAGAACGTACCCTATACAATTATCGTTGACAAGAACGGTAAAATAGTTTTCAAGCACGTTGGATATGAAGAAGGCGGTGAAGCCGAAGTGTTCAAAAAGATAAAAGAACTTGCTGCTGCAAAATAACGGTAGCTCACCATTAAAATATTCCCGCTCACTGATCTTCAGTAGCGGGATTTTTTTTGCTGCTTGTTTCGACATTATAGGATGCGTTGAATGTTATTGTGATTTTTCGATAGGGCAATTTGAATTATAAATGGATTCGCGAGCCCAGTCGGTGTATTTTTACTGCTTATGGCTCCTATATCTGTTTTCTGGTTCCGACGAGACCTGCGATTGAACGACAATGCCGGACTTTACCATGCCCTGAAAAGTGGTAAGCCTGTGCTCCCCGTCTTCATTCTGGATAGGCAAATACTTGACGACCTAACCGACAAAAAAGACCGGCGGGTTGACTTTATTGTGCAGACGCTCCAGGCAATGCAGCAACAACTTATTAAACTCGGGACCGCTCTACGGGTTATGTATGGCACACCGGGAGACTGTTTCGCACTGTTGATGAAGGAATTCCCTATTGATGCCGTCTATACGAATCACGATTACGAACCTTACGCGCAAAAAAAAGATGAAGAAATACGAACAATGTTGGTAGCTCAAGGTGCCAATTTGTTCACTTTTAAAGACCAGGTAATTTTTGAGCGGAATGAAATAGTGAAAGACAACGGAGCGCCTTATACCGTTTTCACGCCTTACAGTAAGAAATGGAAGGAAAAACTCACCGCATTTTACCTGAAGCCCTACCCAAACGAAAAGTACTCTGGAAATTTCATCAAAATAGTTCCTCATCCCCTGCCAACACTTACTGATATTGGGTTTGAACCAACTGACCTTGAAGTTCCACCAGCCCTGCTCGATAGCCCGCTTGCAGCAAAATACGATACAACACGAAACTTCCCAGCCATTAAGGGTACTACAAGGCTGAGCCTTCACCTGCGCTTTGGGACCATAAGCATAAGAAAACTTGCCGCTGAGGCGCGGGAGCTCAATGAAACGTTTCTTAATGAGCTAATATGGCGCGAATTTTACATGATGATTCTGTGGCACTTTCCTTACGTTGTCGGTGGCTCTTTTAAAAAAGAATATGACAGGATTCAGTGGCGCAACAATGAAACTGAGTTTAAAAGTTGGTGCGAGGGAAAAACCGGGATACCAATAGTAGATGCGGGCATGAGGGAACTCAACAGCACAGGATACATGCATAACCGAGTGCGGATGATTGTGGCCAGCTTCCTCACAAAAAACCTACTGATCGACTGGCGATGGGGAGAGGCCTATTTTGCCCAGAAACTACTGGACTATGACCTCTCAGCGAATAATGGCGGCTGGCAATGGGCCGCAGGATCGGGCTGCGATGCTGCGCCTTATTTCCGAATTTTCAGCCCACAGTTGCAAACTGAAAAATTTGACCCGAAACTGGCCTACATAAAAAAATGGGTACCTGAGTACGACCAACTTACCTACCGCCCTATAGTAGATATAAAGGCATCAAGAGACCGGTGCCTTGCTGCTTACAAAAGCGCACTGGGATCGGCGGGGGCTGAGTAACTTACCGAATAAGGGCTACATCGCCTTTATAAACGGTATTTGTGCCGTCAGGATTGGCAAGTACTATCACGTAGTTGTATATGCCCACATCCTGCGGCACACCTTTGTAATTGCCATCCCACCCAAGCGCCGGGTTCCATTCGTTGTGGTAAACGACCTGACCCCACCTGTTAAACACGCTGAACTCTACCAGTTTCCTGTTTCGAGTATTTGCCACCCGGAAGATATCGTTAAGGCCGTCTCCGTTTGGAGTAAAGGCGGTTGGCACTAAAACGGTGTCTCCTATACCAACAGTTACTGTCACGGACGCAGTGTCGCTGCAACCCCATTTGTTCATTCCGGTAACTATGTAGTTTGTGGTAACTTTGGGCGTGGCAATAGGGTTATTGATGTTAGGGTCTGAGAGCGAGCCATCATCAGGTATCCAGGCGTAGTAATCTGCCCCAAAGGCGTTCAATTGCACACTGGTACCAAAGGTTATAGACTGATCAGGAGTGATGTTGTACAAGGTGATGCCGGGATTCAGTACAACGGTTGTAGTCGCAGTATTGCTGCACCCGCCATTAACAGCGGTAACCACATAAACGCCCGCCGCAGCGGCAGTAACATTAGGTATCGTCGGGTTTTGCGAAGTAGATGTGAAACTGTTTGGCCCAATCCATGACCAGGAAAGCACAGCAACACTATCCGTAGCATGCAACGCGAGGGTAGAGCCTATACATGCAGGGCTGTTGCTAAATACCTGGGGTATTTTTGGCGCACCTGGGTCGGTAAGGGTAATAGGACCAACTGTGTTCGAAGCGCACCCTGCGGCGCTCATCCAAATACCGGAATATACCCCCGCAGCAAGACCGGAAATGACCACATTACCCAGCGCATCTGATGTTATTGTAGCGCTGGTTGCTCCACCGTTGAACGTGTAATTTACGAAATAGGATACCGAGGGCTGCACAACAGCGAGTGTAATGCTACCATCAATACCAAGGCAGGTCGTGGGGTTGGCAACCGTAACCTTTGTAATTGCAGGTGTGGGATTTATAACTACTGTCGTTGTACCCGGCAGCGAAACACATCCCAGCTTTACTGCAGTTACCGAATACACACCCGCATTTATGACATTAGCAATACTTATTACAGGGTTTTGAATGCCGGCGGTATAACTGGCTGGGCCAGTCCAGCTATAGGTTACCCCGGTAGTCGTACAAGTTGCCATCAGGCTCACTGAGCTGCCAGAACATACCGGGCTGGTGTTTGTAGCAACAGGGGTGGCAGGCGCCGGTGGATTGGTAAGTGTAATGGGCCCGGCTATGATATTGGAAATGCAGCCAGTACCTGCCGTGGTCACGGCAATGTTTGTATAAACGCCTGCACCCAGACCGGTGATTACAATTTGGCCGGCACTGTTGGCCGTAACTGTGCTCGTTACAGGGCTGCCACCCAGCAAGTAAGTAAGCGTATAAGTGCCACCGCCGGTCAATCCGAACAAGGTGATAGTTCCGTCGTTGGTGATACAAGTGGTCGGATTGGTAAATGAAGTGCTGCTGATGACAGGCGATGCATAGACGGTGACTGCCTGTATCACTTCGCAGGCCGCAGAGAGCGCATAAGTAATGATGGTGGTTCCTGCAGATAAACCGCTGACCACCCCGGTACTGCTGTTAACTGACGCTATAGATGGGTTGCTACTGGTCCATGTGCCACCTGGTACCGTATTAGTGAGCGCAGTCGTAGCTCCGGTGCATACCACAGGCACCCCACCTATTGCCGACGGATTTGCAACAACAGTTACAACGACCGTTTGCACACAACCGTAGGAGTTGGTATAGGTAATGTTTGTTGAGCCTAAGCCTGTGGTAAACAAACCACCCGATGAGCTACCGATGGTAGCCACGGATAAGTTTGAGCTTGTCCAGGTACCGCCACCAACTGAATTAGTCATGGTGCCGGTAGCACCGAGGCAATAAGTAGTAGGCCCTGCAATTGGAACATTTGGGTTAACTGTTATCGTTTGCATCACCGTATCGGTAAATCCACAGGAATCGGTAACGACGAGCGTGTAAGTGGTAGTACTTGCCGGCGTCACTGTAACTGATGATGTGGAATAACCGCCCGGGCTCCAGGAATACCTATAGGGCGGCTTACCATAAAACGCAGTGTCGCGCATTGAAACACTTGTGCCGGCGCATACTGTGGTGCCACCGGTCACAGCTATAGGATGTGCCGTCAATGTTTGGCCTATAACGGTAATGGTATAGGGTTGATCGGCATAAATATAAGTGGTGTTGCACGGAGTAGTATAGGCATAACTCTGATACATGTTCATAGTTATGTTGAGGTCAAATGTATCGCACTGTTCGGGTGGAACGCACGCAGCAAAGTCGGTATAAAGTGAGATGTCGTAACCACCACAATTGCCGGTGGTTGCTGTAGGACAATACCAATAATACCCGGTTGCAGCAGGATTTCTGCAGCTGCCAAGATAAAAATCAAGCGCTCCGTTGGTGAGGAGTGCCCCTCCGCTGGTTGCAAAATCAAATGAGAATTGTATGTCAGTTATCGTTAGGTCCTGTGGCACCGTAGCTCTATTGAGGGTCGGGCATCCCACGGTCCAGGTGGGGCTGTAGGTTGCACCCGGCACCGATACAGATGTACTATCAGTAACCAACGGGTCTATGATAACAGGATAAGAACTCGCAGGCCTGTTCAGGAAGTTGCCCGGAACTTCAATATCCAGAACATTTTTTGGCCCTATACGGTAGTTAATATCCTTTAGCGTATTCAGGCCATTATTGAGCTCAAAAGCGGTTGCTGATGAAATATAAAAAACATTGCGCCCGGCATCGTTGATCACATTTAATACCCCTGTGAAGGCAGTACCCGCTGTGGCATTCAATTGCAGCCCGCGCTCCATTTGCAGGTGATCCCGGAGCAATAATTTACCATCAGCTACTGAGGGCATAGCCTTATTGATCCAGAAACTGGTTTTCACCGCCCCTCGCAGAGTGTGCATTTCAATATCTATGCCCGGCCATGCATTTGTTACGTAGACCCCATCGTCACCAGCAGAGTAGTTGGTCCAGTCGGCTGTGCCCAGCGATTCAGTTGTCCCATCCGGACGCTCGTATACTAACTCAAGTTTATTGTTGAACTGAAATGTATGACCTGTTTTGCCAAGCTCTGTATAGCCAGCTGACGCATTGACGGCAACGGGTGTCGGCTGTTCATTGGCTGAAAAAACGACTGCGTTGCCCTGGGAAGGTTCAAGAGCTGTTTTAATCGTCAGCCAGTTTCCAGTTGCGTCTTTATAATGTATAGGTGCACTCGCAGTTTGCCGAAGTACGGCTTTACCACTTGCTCCGTTTCTAAAAAATGTCTTAGAAATTTCAGTGCGCCTTCCTATCGCCTCGTAGCAATCGGTGCAGGGAGCTCCCTTGTACAATTTCCCAAATTCCGGGTGGTGTTCAAATCCTTTATTACCGCTAAGGGCGTCGGGTGAAACTGATTCTTGACCTTTTGAAAAAGACTGGTAATTGTACTTGCCGGCACCCATGCCCAGCATTGCACGGTGTTCATTTTGGGCAAAAAGAGACGCGTTGCCGAACGCCAGCATGAATAAACAAATGAAGGGTATAAAATACAAATGCCTCTTCATAACGATTGATGTAAATAGCACTCACAATATTAAGAAATAAATCCTATATAACCGACATTTTCCTCAGGTTTGCCTAATTCAAGGATCAAATGCAACTTCCTGACAAAGCATTGTAGCAAAAAAAGCTCCCGTTAGAAAACGGGAGCACGTTGCGATACTTAACTAAACAAAATCTTTTATCAATCCGGTTTTTTACCGTCGAGATAAGTGTTTATCGTTTGTATGCCTGCCTGATTTCCACTTTGGTTATCATTACGGCCTACACTGTAGCCACTGTAATGTGGCGTATTAGAAGCTTGTTTGTTGTTATCAATTTGAACGTTCTTGCGCATGTAGGCCGGCACACTGTCAATCTCATCACTGTTTTCTGCTGCCTTTATTTTAAAACTCATATTGCGAAGGCGCTCTGCACGATCTTCCAATGCTTTTTTCTGCTCTTCGAACCTTCTTTTTTCTTCGATTTCATCGGCAGTAAGAATTCTATCGCCAATTTTAATCAGTTCAATTTCAGCTGTTTCTTCTTTCTTAATCACCAACTTCATCGGTATCTCGTCGGCTGGCTTATCGTAGCTATACATAACAGGCTGTGCTTCTTCAGCTACCGGCTCAGGTATTGGGGCTGGAGCCGGCTCTTCTTTTGCCTGAACAACAAAGCTATCCACGTTGTCTTTAATGATGTACTGTATCTGTGGAACTTCCGTCATTTCAACCAACAATGGCGACAGATCTACTGGCTTTGGCGCCTCAGCCTTCACGTCAAGACGAATATCAGAAATACCACCAGTGGCTTTCATATCCTCCAGTTCGAAGTTGATTTTTTCCGGCTCTTTATTGCGGGAAGGGAAGTCGACGTTTATTTCTTTGTAGTTGAAACCGGTGGCAATAACTGTAACAGCAATCTTATCGCCCAGATTTGGGTCATGACCCATACCGAGGATAACGTCACAATTGTCGCCTGCCTGCTGCTGCACATATGCCTGAATTGCTTCAGCTTCGTCCATTGTATGTTCATGTTCGCCGGAAGAAGAAGTGATATTCAGCAGCAGCCATTTTGCACCACGGATATCGCTATCGTTCAGCAACGGAGAGTTAAGGGCCTGCTCTACAGCATGTAATGCTCTGTTCTCACCAGAAACTGATGCGCTGCCAAGGATGGCTACACCACCGTTCTTCATTACAGTGCACACATCCGCAAAATCGACGTTGATCTGGCCCGTAGTGGTGATAACATCAGTGATACATTTTGCAGCTGTTGCAAGTATATCATCAGCTTTCGAAAACGCCTGAGTGAACGGCAGATTTCCGAATTGCTGACGCAATTTATCGTTAGATATAATAAGTACTGTATCTACATGCTGGCGCATAGCTTCAATACCTTCCTGCGCCTGCTTCATTCTCCTACGACCCTCATATGTAAAAGGTGTAGTTACGATTCCGACAGTAAGAATGCCTAAATCGCGGCAAATTTTAGCGATAACAGGTGCTCCACCGGTACCTGTACCACCTCCCATGCCTGCTGTAATGAAGGCCATGCGGGTATTAACCTTGAGAATTTTCGCAATATCCTCAAAACTTTCTTCGCAAGATTGTTTACCAATTTCAGGGTTTGCACCTGCTCCGAGACCTGATGTAAGGTGCGGCCCGAGCTGCACTTTATTTACTACCGGACTAAGCGTAAGTGCCTGAGAATCAGTATTGCAAACTACAAAATCCACACCTTCAAGACCAAGGTTGTACATGTAGTTTACGGCATTGCTCCCTCCGCCGCCTATTCCTATCACCTTAATGATGGACGACTGATTTTTGGGAATTTCAAAATGTATCATAATTGTAAAATTTGCAGGTTAATAAATAGAACTTAGTTGTGAGTATTTTAGTTGCGAGCGCTAAATTTATGCGTTATTAATGACTTCTTTAAAATCGTAATCAACACAGTGTGAATAACTCTATTCCATCCGCTGATCGTCCATTTCTCCGAACATTTCCATGAACTTTCCTTTGAACATATTAATCATACTTTTCACTTTTTCATTGTGCTTCGGAGAGCTTTGCTGGCGCTCTTCTTTCTCTTCAATTTCTTCTTCAACTACCTCTTCTTCCGATAGGTTTTTAGGCAATATTTCCTGTGGTATTTCCACTTCTACTTCCTTGCCACCTATGGGCAGGTACACATTGCCCTCACCAGTGAATTGCAAACGGCCGCTCTCAAAATCGTTATAGCCGCGCAGTATGAGTCCGATACATGTTGCATACATTGGGTCCATCAAAGCTTCAATATGGCCACCAGCAAGGTGCTCATTTGGCGTACCTATTCTTACATTGAGGCCGGTCTTGAACTGTGTGAGCTGCGAGATGTGTTTCAATCGTGCACCGCCACCAGTAAGTATGATACCTCCATGGAGTCTGTTATCGAGATCCAGTTGTTTCAGGTGATAAACTACATAGTCCAGTATTTCTTCTACCCTCGCCTCAATTATTTCAGCGAGGCTGCGCACAGAAATTTCCTTCGGCTGTAGCCCTCTCAGGCCTGGTATGGTAATGTAAGCACTGGCGTTAGCTTCCTGAGCAAGCGCTGTACCAAATTGCACCTTCATTTGCTCAGCCTGTGCTTTCAGTACGCCAAGACCCTGACGGATATCGTTAGTGATATTTACGCCAGCATACGGTATTACGGCAGTGTGACGAAGGATACCGTCATAGAACACAGCCATATCCGTTGTACCTCCACCTATATCGACAATCGCAACACCTGCTTCCAGGTCTTCATCGCTCATTACAGCGGCAGCTGATGCCAGTGGCTGTAATACAAGGTCCCTTGTAATGAGGTGTGCTTTGTCAACGCACCTTTTTATGTTTCTGATAGCATGGCGGTCGCCGGTAATCAGGTGAAAATTTGCACCAATTTTCACACCGCTCATACCTATAGGATTAGTAACATAGGCAGTACTGTCTATGGTAAAATCCTGAGGAATGATATCGATGATCTGATCGCCTGCGGGTATGAATGTTTTATACTGGTCTCTAACCAGCATATCAATATCTTCCTTGCTTATTTCCTCTTCTGTATTCACCCGCACACGGTCGCCCCTTGTCTGCATACTTTTAATATGCTGTCCGGCAATACCTACATACACCTCTTTTATTTCAAGTTGAGGGTTTGAGATCAAACATTTTTCAATAGCCTGCAGAATAGACCTTATGCACTCTTCGATATTCATCACAACACCATGGCTCACTCCTGCGGAGTCTGCTCTTCCAAATCCGAGGATTTCCACCTTGCCGAATTCATTTTTTCTGCCAGCAATAGCCACTACTTTTGTGGTCCCAATGTCCAGGCCTACTATGACAGGCTGTTGTTTGTTGCTCATATTGGATTATATTTAAAAATTACCTTAATTTTCTTTATCGTCCTGATAAATTGCCCTTGCAGGTTTTTTATCCGTGTTTTTATTGTTTGATTTCTCTTTGTTTGTAGGTTCGGGCTTCTTCGCCGGCTCTACTTTTTTTACAGGAGGCTTTGTTTCTTTTTTGTCTGGCGCCTTCTTCGGTGCCGTGTCTTTATTGTCCTTCTTTGTGTCTTTTTTATCCGTTTTTACTGGTGCTTTCGCGTCTGTATGTTTGTCTTTTTTGTCTTTATCCTTCGCTGCTGGCTTATTCTCTTTCTTTGTCGGTTCGGGGGCTTTAGCGGCTTTC
>CAILMA010000615.1 GCA_903835145.1 uncultured Bacteroidota bacterium | reverse complement strand
ATACATGATAGCCTCGCTGCTTGGTGTTACACCAGAGGCACTTAGCCGAGTGAAGGCAAGAATGAACAGCCCGACTGAAAAGCAAGGCACATTGCTGGCAAGCAAACAGAAAGTAAAACAGCCGTTGAAAAAACGGGCATAGTGTGCTTAAAGGCTATAGCTATATGTAGGAATATAGATAGTTTCAGAGTCGGAGCCTGTTGTGCAAGTAGCCGGAATGCCGCCTTGCACATAGGGCGGCGAATAGCCTCTATGATAACCCTTTCCTTGCAGGTAATACAAGCCCCTTGTAAGGCCGCGAAATGTAGCCACAGGCAGTGTATCAGTGCCACTGATATTGAGCAGGCATACAGCAGAATCATCATAAATGCCACTTGCTGGCGCATCGGTTACGCCGTATTTTATATAGATGGTGCAGCTGTCAACGAATAGATTTGCATGCTCCGGTATCACCCTGATAATGGCATTTCCACCTTTGCCGCCACCGGTAATTTGTTCCTTTGGCTTTTGGCAAGACTGTGATGCAAAAAGCCAGCACAAACAAAAAAGTGAACAAATTTTGATAGCGTTTCTCATGATATAAAATTAAGAAATTTGTATCAATGTTTGTGAAAAAAGAAATAGCGCTGCACACCGATAAGGTAGAACGGGTACAAGTGATCATAGGAAGTATTAACCAATGGAAACGCCATTGAGAGATCAACCCGATAAGTGGAATTAAAAATGAACTGCACACCCGGGTTCACATCGAGAAAGTAGCCTGACTTTAGTATTGGTGTCGTAATGGGCAGATTGTAGGAAGCAGCCCAGGCATACGGGCCATCGCGCTGGGTAATCGCCGCAGCGCCATAGCTCTTGCCTGAAAACTCGCAGTATATGTTGATGTTGGTTTGCTTGTAGCTGCTGTATTGGCGTGGTAACAACAGGTAGCCGAATGAAAGGTCATAATTGAGCCCCTTGCCATAATTGATAGTTGTGGGGTACACGCCGCCGAAATTATCTGCTGTGTTGCCTGTGTATTTGAGCGGCACAATGAAACCGCCGGTGAGTGAAACGGCAAAATGATAATGCAGGTAGGTAGCTATAACTCCCGCGCCATAGCCCGATGTGTGCACCAGTAGGTCGGGCTCCGCTTCATGCGATGGCACCGCCACATAGCTGCCCTCAGCATAGCACGCCACCCTAAAGTGAGCGTGCTCATCATCCATCGTTACAAACCTGTATTTCGCATAAAAATCTATACTGTTAAATATGTAGGGATAGGGTATGCCCTTCTGGGGGGTATTGGTGCTGCCTGTATCGCCGGTTACACCGTGTTTGTGGGTAATAAAGTCGAATGGCAGCGTCTTTTCATGAAAATCGGACCATGTAGCGGTGGCGGAAACCGAGAGTTTCGAGGTTGCCCCGTACAGCAGTTTTATCCCGGTAAGGTTGCGGTACAGGTTGGCCTCCTTGTAACCTTCATCAAACAACCGCACGCCGAGCGCTGTTTTAGGAACTGAACTTGCAAGTTCTGATACAGGAAACAACTCCTGTGCCGGCGACAGCAAGGGAAGTAACAGGAGATACCAGAACAGCAGGTTTTTCATTAGCTCTTTATGATGACGTAGTACGGGTCGGCAGCAGGGTCGCAGGTATTTTTCATTTTTGGGAGCCACTTTTTCAGCTCTTTTTTCTGCTGGTAGGGAGCGCCAATAAACTGCAAATGAACAGTGCCATCGAGGCTCTGAGCCGCTGTATTCAGAAATATGTATTTCTGACCCGCGAGGTTTACACATTCATCGGCCTTAATTGCCTGGTGGCTGAACTGGTAGTTTTCCTCTAAAAACCGAACAGAAAAACCCGCATTTACTACAGCCTGAGCTATCTTTTTATAATCTGGCGCAGCATCAGCTTTCACAAATATCTCCCCCACCGTTTGCTCCAGGCTCATCTTTACATCAGCCACAAAGGGTAGCTTCCGTATCTCCAGCTCCACAGTTCGGGAGCACTGGGAGCAGGTAAGTCCGTTTACGCCAATTTTTATAGATTTCAACTGGGCTTCAGCTGCCAGTGCCAATAAAAGCAGGCAAAAAGAAGCGACGAATTTTTTCATATTAATGGGGTTCTTGGAATTTTTTATTAAAATTAACCTAATTATCACCTATTTCCGGTAATTTTACGGGTAATTTTATGTCAAAATTATCGTAAAGTTTTGAAACGTATCCTTTCTTTCATCATCTGCGTGAGTATACTGCTGCAAACAAACAGTGTTGCGGTAGTCCTGGCAGATTTTTATTTGAGAAGGGACTACATTGCGAAGAACCTTTGCGAAAACCGCGATAAGCCCCAGATGAAATGCTGCGGTAAGTGCTACCTTAAAAAGAAACTCGCCAAAGAAGCGAAGGAACAAGCACCTACCAGCAGAAACCAAAAGAATGTTGAGGTAGTCACTTTATTTTGTACTTATCCTCAGTTCCATATCGTTTGTTTTCAACCGATTGAAATCCTGAAAGAATATTTCAATCGTGATGAAACTTCATTACACACCTACTATCACACAGTTTTCCATCCGCCAACAGCCTGAGTTGCCTTTTCCCTGAGCTGAATTGTCCGGTTTAATTGACTCTTGCCCTTAGCGTACAAGCTAAAAAAGTAGCCTCGTTCTGGCACACTTTTGCATCCGCTGCAATGGCGCAATGAGGTCATTATCGGTTCACATTTTTGCATCGGGCTGTAATCATTCCATTTATTTCAATTACCCTGAAGGGTAACTAAAAATCAATCATGAAACTGCAAAACAAACAGTTGTTTGTTCTTGCTTTATTTCTGAACTTAATCTGCTACCAGCCTTTGTCGGGTTTGGCGCAGTCCAATAATAATTCAGCTTTAGAGCAAGGGACCAACAACCCTGAAAATAAATCAGCACCCGCTATAGCCGGTGCTGCCACCTGCAACAGCGGGTGCTGCTGTGGCGAGTTTACAACGCCTGCCGGCATCATGACCGCCCATATACACGCAAAAAAAGAGTGGATGGTGGCCTATGAGTACATGAACATGAGCATGAAGGGCGACCGAATGGGCACCAGCACCCGCAGTGCTGACGACCTCTATAAACAATACCTTATGTCGCCGCAAAAAATGACCATGCAGATGCATATGGTAATGGTGATGTATGGTGTTACCGACCGCCTGTCTTTGATGGGGATGGGTGGCTATGTTACAAATGATATGACCATGACCGCCGACCAGCCACTGAGCTGCTGCCCCCCCGGCAGCAACGTAATGAAGTGCGGTGCCGATGGCATTGCCGATACCCGGCTCTATGCCCTTTATAGCATTGCCGCTAAGACCAACAGTCAACTAAACGGAAGCCTTGGCGTAAGCGCACCTACCGGCAGTATTAATGCCAATGGCGTTACGGTACTGGGTAATAACGAGCGACTGAGCTACGATATGCAGCCTGGCACAGGATCATGGGCATTGCTGCCTGCCATTACTTACCTGCACAACCTGAAATCATTTTCGCTGGGTGCCGAGGCCGGTGGCGATATAAAACTCAATAAAAATGCCAATGGCTACAAGACTGGAAACGCAGGCCACTTGAACATTTGGGCAGGTCATGCCTTGCTTCCCTTCTTAACCGGAACACTTAGGGGGGAGTTCGTAGCTATGGATAAAATAACCGGTGCAGACCCGGCCATAAACTACCCCTACAACCTCAGGGGCGACCCCACTGCCGATGCCACTAACTCCGGCGGCAAATGGAGCACGCTGTATGCCGGACTGACCTTCAACTTCAAAAAACCGGTACTACAGAAATTTCGACTCCAGGTGGAATATGGTATACCACTGTACCAAAACCTGAATGGTACGCAAATGGCGGCATATGGCAACTTCATGGCCATGCTGCAGTATAAATTCTAAACAATTAATCCCGAAAAAACTCAAAAAAAAATGAAATCTAAAAACATAAAATCGTTTATCGCCCTTGGCATAATTATATCCGGTCTATCTGTCTTGTTCGGCACATCCTGCCATAAAACCAGCTCCGACAGCGCAGCAACAGGGACTTTTTACTTTCACCTTCATACCAATATCGATACTAACGAGGTTGATGATTCTACGGCTCTTTACCGTGATGCCACTGGCAGGCATTTCGGGCTCACTGTGCCCCAGTTCTACATTTCAGGTGTAACCCTTCAAAATGCAAAGGGTACCAGCTACACGATACCGAACGCCTACATTCTTAAAGACCTGGACAGCGAGGAGTACATAATAGGCACCGCTCCCGTTGGCGTGTACACCTCTGTAACTTTTAATGTTGGGCTTGATGCGAGTGCGAATGCCACCAGCCCCTCCAGCTACAGCCCTGGCAGCCCCCTTGCCAATAGCAGCATGTGGTATGGCAATACAGCGCAGGGTTACATGTTCATGAAGCTTCAGGGTTTTGCTGATACTACTTTAGGACAAATTGGTACAAACCTTGTTCATTTCTCTTACGAAATAGGCGGTTCAAGCCACTTGAAATCCATAACCATGCCTACCCGCGGCACCGGTGCTTATGCATCTTACCTGCCGTATACGCTCGTTGCCGGGGGCACGCAATACATTCACATCATTTGCGACTACGGGGCGCTGTTGTTTCCTATTGACTTCAAAACACAGGACAGTACCGATAGCCATTCCCTGCGGCCGGGTATAGCGGATACTATTGCAAATAACATGCAGCAACTGTTCCATTATGAGGAGTAAACTAAAAACATTGACATGCATCGCTGCGGTAGTAATAGTTACTGTAGCGATGCTGTCCTGTGTTCATGAACCCAATGATGTGGTGCCTACTGTAAGCTTCCAAAAAGATATTCAGCCGATTTTAAAATCGAGCTGTGCCCTGAATTCGAGCTGCCACTCCGGCGCAACAAACAAAGGGGATAATATGAACTTTGACAGCAGTGCCGCATATACCACAATCGCCACTAAGGGTCTGGTAAAGACGGACAACGCAACAGCAAGCCTGCTTTATGTAGAGCTTGCATCGGGCATAATGCCAAAAGCTCCGAATAGCTTGCTGAGCAGTTCTCAAATCTTGCTTTTTAAGTACTGGATACAGCAAGGTGCTCAAAACAACTGACGCGGTCCGTACCCTTTACAGCACGGTCCACAATATGTTTCGCTTACCGGAGCTACCCCAGTCATTAAAGCTATCCTTTACCGTCTCCAGTAGTTCTTTCTGGGTGGTCTTCTTGCCTTTTTCGGGTATTTTATAATCTGCATCTACCGGTGGAGTCTGGTCTATTTTTGTGGCTGTCCAGGTGGTATGCAGGCGGGGTATGGCGAGTTCAAGTATCATGCCGGGCAGGCCGCCAAAGAGTTCAGGTCCGCCACTCACCGGGATATCCTCGGTATAAAAAGCTACTACATAAACGGAATCGCAAATGATGCTCACCGCTTTGTGGCATTGGTGGCCGAGTATTATTCTCAGTTCATCTTTTTCTTTCCACGCCAGCTTACGGGTACTGTCATCAACCAAAAATTTCTGCTCGTAAACGGTCTTGTTTGCCTTTACCCTTCCGGCGGTGAAATCGGTGTAAACGGTGTTATCCATAGCCGGTGCCTGTGCCATCCAGCTGGTGGCAGCATCGCCTTCCTTTCCAGGTTTGTAACAGGTGCGCGTAGTATCAAAGGAGAGATCAAAATAGTTCACCAGAAACTTCTGAGTCGTCGCTTTGTACTTGTCGAACCACTCTTCATCCTTGTACAAACCATGAATATTTTTCTTGCGCTCGTACTCAATCTTTCCTGTAAAAATATATTGCGCCTGCACCTGTGCTATGCTGCATAAACAAATTACTATCGCGACTATTGTTTTCATATTGTTGATGTATTAGTACTTCGTTACCGTTAGCGGTTTTTATTCGGGCTTTGCAGTCGCACCGGGGTTGTGGTTAAAATTCCAGATTAGATTCAGCATTCCATAACGGCGAATAGTGTTGTATGTATTTTCTGTAATGATGCCGCTTTGCGCTGTGCGGCTGTAGCCTATGTTCTGGTTCAGGATGTCAAACACCGAAAGGCGCACTTCCAGCTGGTCATTTTTTGCCATCTTTTTAGCGATATAGGCGTTCCATTTCACCACATTGTTGTTGTTGTCAAACACGGGCGTCTTTTCCCTTATCATCACATTCACCGATGAATTGAGCTCTATTTTCTTGGTGATTTGCCACGATGCGGAAAAGTCGTTGCTGATGAGGTAATAACTATTGGCATACTGGCTTATGGTTGCCTTGTTGTCGTTATAGGTATAGCTCGGGCTGAACTCAAAAGAGTACTTGTTTTCTTTTTCATAACTCAGGTAAAAACCGCCGCTGTAGCTGTTGTTATCACTTATGTTATTGGCACCATTAATCACATTATGCACATGGCTGAAATCAGAACTTATGTGGGTACCGATATACAGGTTTGTCTTTTTGATTTTGGCACCTCGGGATATGTACATATCGCCTGAGTAGTTGCCATTTACATTTATGTATTGCGTAGTGTTGCCAGTTGCAGCAAGGGTCTGGCTGGCACTTATGGCATCGGCTATGGAGCTGAAATTCACACCCACATAGGTATACCTGCTGGAGAGTATTTTGTAGTCATTAAAAGAAAGGCTGAACTGGTTCGTGAAAGACTGTTTCAGGTTGGGGTTTCCTATCGTTATATTCAGCGGGTCAGTATTTTGTTTCAGCGGCTGCACCTGGTCTATTGTAGGTTGCTGTGTCGAACCTCTGTAGCTTAGGTTCAGGCTGGTCTGTTTGCCAAATTTATACTGAAAGCCCGCCGAGGGAAACAGATTGAAATAATCCTTGCTCAGACTTGCAGTACCCCGGAACAAATCAGTCTGTATATACTTGGCATCAGAAAGGTCAAGACCTACGTTGGCTCTTATTTTTTTGTCGTCATATTTAAAGCTCATTCCTCCCCTGTTGGTAGTAATGTTATACCTGAAGTTGCTACTATAGAGGCTATCAGGCGTAGGATTTACCTTGCTATTTGCAGAATCGTAAGAGTAGATTTTCGCATCACTGTTGTTCACTGCTACAGAATAATTCACATCCAGGAAGGTGACTTTAGAAATAGGTTCCGTGTAAATGGCCTTCGCTGAAAATGCAAGTTTATCGGAGCTGTTTTTCTTTATCTGATTGGTATAAGTTGTTGAGTCTTTGTGCGCTACAGAGTCAAGGTAAGAAAGTGTTGAATTCAGGTTCCCGTCGGCGGTAGACTGGCTGTAATTTTCCTTCACATCAATAGAAAGTGTACGGCCTTTCTTTGCAAATTTCTTTCTGAATACAAGATCTGCATTCAGGTACTGGGCATCAGATTTGCTGTCAATGGTTCTTTTGTTGTTGTTTATGAAGTTATTGTCGGCACCAAGTGTAGAGTCGTTGAATTTCGAGGCTATTTCGGTATGCTTCAGGCCTCCGTCAGCCGTTAATTTCACGGTAGTGTTGCTGTCAATTTTCTTTTCGTAAAGTGCATCTACACCATGCCTATAGCCAAGGCTGGCCTGTGTTTTTACGTCTTTCTGCAGCGAGCCGCCACCACCGGGCAGCACGTACTGGGTGGTAGTGCCGCTGTTTAAATCCACACCCTGAAGGCCGTAACGGTAGTTGGCGCTTGCATGGTCTTTGTCTTCATTCCACTTATCGGCAAAGTGCACGCCGGCAGTATTAGTATGCGGAAGGCCCTGTCCGTTGTACTTACCATCCCACCCGGCAAAATCATCAGAATTGGAATAGAAGGTATAACTCATGCCATCGTCGGTAATCATATTGTTTTCGTTACCACCGCCAAACTTACTGTTCTCGTTCCAGCCAAGGCCCGCTTTATCAGTAGTAGATGAGATTGCAAATGCTGATATCTGGCGTTTTCCCTGAAAGGCATTTATCATGCCCTGCCCCTGATAGTATTTGTCGGTTCCTGCACCGGCGTCTACCTTGCCAAAGTATCCCTTCTTCATGCTTTCTTTCAGCTCCAGGTTTATGGTCTTGGTTTTAACGCCATCGTCAATGCCGGTAAACTCTGCCTGGTCGCTCTTTTTATCAAATACCTGCACCTTATCAACTGCCAATGCCTGCAACCCTTTTGTAACTACTTTAGGGTCATCAGAAAAGAATTCTTCTCCATCCACCAGTACCTTTGCTACGGTTTGCCCCTGTGCCGTGATTTTGCCGTCTTTATCCACTTGTATGCCGGGTAATTTTTTCAGCAGTTCTTCTACGTTGGCATTCTCCCGGGTTTTGAAACTATCAGCCACGTACTCTGTGGTGTCACCCTTTATTTTTATTGCTGCTATCTGCTTGGTAAGCACAAACTCTTTGAGCAGGTGCTCCTTCGATACCATTGGGAATGTGCCGAGATCGGTAACCGGATTTTTCACGTCTATCGTTTGCACAAAATCAGCAAAGCCGGGGAAAGTAATCCTCGCGATATACTTGCCTGCATGTGGCAACTGGACCGAAACCTTGCCATCCAGCCCCGAGCGGCCATAGGATTCAATAACCGAATCTGATGTGCGGATAAGCACCAGCGACGCATGTTGTAGCTGCACAAAATTCAGCGTGTCCGTAACCACACCCTGCACAGTGTATTGCGCCCTAAGTATTGGCGGCAGAGACAAAAGGAATATAATTGTGTAAAGTACTTTTCTCATGAGTATTTTATAAGGTGGTGTGGAAGTAGTGTAAAAAAAGAAAAGTAACGTGAATATTGCACTTCGCTTTGATTATAAAAATTATATTTTAACGTT